>NZ_JBAKHR010000015.1:0-197807 GCF_036902955.1 Micromonospora sp. CPCC 205558 | reverse complement strand
CCCGGAAGCTAAGCCCTCCAGCGCCGATGGTACTGCACTCGTGAGGGTGTGGGAGAGTAGGACGCCGCCGGACAATCTTTCAGAAAAGGCCACCCCTTAGCGGGGTGGCCTTTTCTGCGTCCCCGCCTTTTTCGGGGTCGTCCGGTTCCTTGACCCCGGAGACCCGTCAAGGTCACGCTCCATCCTGGTTGTAGTGGCCTCACGGCGTGTGGACACCACTACATCCAGGATGTTGCACGATCTTGCGGATGACTCGGCCAACCCATTCCCGCACACGTGACAGCCGCCGCACAGCTCTTCCGCTACCACCAGCGGGTGTTCATCGCCCCGCCTTGGCCGCAGATCTACACCACCGACAGCGAACGACACCAAGACTTCGCCGAAGCCGTACGAACCCACGACGCTATGGCTACCGCCTACACCCAACACGGATACCAGCTCAGCACCCTGCCCCGCAGCGACATCGCCTCCCGCGTCAAGTTCATCCAGCAACACACCGCAACCCTCGACCACCGATCTCTTGAATCGCCTCGCCCAGGCTGCCCCGAGTTACGAGACGTCTCTTAGGCTCGGCCTGTGGATGAGGTCCTGATAGTTGTGGTGTTCGTGGGCTGCCTGGCGGCGGTCCTGGGCACCCTCTGGTGGCTCGCGTCCCGGGTTCGTCGCCGTGGTATCGGTGGCGAGGTCATGGGTCCGTTCGAGGAGATGTGGCACCCCGCGGCGCTCCGGCTCGGCGCCGAGATCCGGGTGCAGGAGAGTCGCGCTGTGCCGATGCCACCACAGGGCGGCGGCAAGCGCAATGAGCACGGCGACAACGCCGCCGAGCCGACCCGAGACCTGAGCTGACCCGGACCCCAGCCGGACCCGGGCTTCAGGGCGTCTTCGGCCCGCAGACGTAGCGGGGCTCCGCGTCGTAGCGCCAGGTGAACTTCTCCCGCTTGACGACCGCGCCACCCTTCTTCATGACCCGGAAGGCGTCCTGGGTGAAGCCGTTGATGCCGTTGGTCTCGATGCACGAGGGGCCGGGAGTCAGGTGGATCTGCTTCGGCGTCGTGATGTTGCGGCGCGGCCCGTACTCCGTTTTCACGCTGTCGTAGATCTTCGTGCTCCAGATGGACACGGTGATCGTGCTGGAGGTGTACGACGTGTCGATGAGAACGCCGTACTCGGTGTTGTTGCGGAACTTGAAGTCCAGATTCGGCCAGAAGATCGTCGACTCGATGACCGCCGGGTACCTGTCGAACCAGTACGAGTGCGGCTTGTGCTCGACGTCTTCCAGGCCCGCGTAGTAGGTCGCGTTGAACAGCGTGGTGGTGAACTGCGAGGTGCCGCCGCCGACGCCCGGCACCAGCTTGCCGTCGAGGATGACCGGTGCGTCCCGATAACCTTGGGCGTAACCGCGCTCGCCGGTGTGCCCGTTGAGCGAGAACGTCTTTCCGGGCAGCACGACCGTGCCGTCCACCTTCCTCGCGATGGTCGCGATGTTCTGGCTGCGCGACGAGGCCATGCCGCCGGTGAACCGGGTGGTGAAGGTGGACACCCGTTCCTTGATGCCCAGGCCGGCGAGCTTCTCCGCGGTCAGCTGCGGCGGCGTCGGCTTCAACTCGCCGGTGACCTCGCGGCCATCCGCCTTCGGTAGCACGGCCAGCAGGTCTCGACTGAGGGCCGCCGTGTCCAGCTGCTGACCGGCTTTCCCCTCCTTGGCGGTGGGCCGGCCACCGGAAATCGTCATCGTGGCGTCCTTCGGCGGCACCTCGATGGCGGTCAGCTTGTCGCCGAGCGCCGCCCGCAGCCGCTTGACGTCCACTGCGGGGGTCAGCTTGCCGGTCTTGTCGGTGCTGAACCGCAGGCTCTTCGCGATGGCGGCGGGCGGGATCGTCACCGAGCCCTTGCTGGTGCGCAGAGTGACCGGTGCGGCGACCGCCGGCTTTGCCAACTCGATGACCAGCCGATCTAACTCATCAGGGGTGGTGGCCGGGTGGCTCTCCACCAGGGGCGCGGTGACCGGGGCGCCGGCCAACCAGCCGTCGCGGACCACCTCGGCGGAGCGCTGCGGGTTCAGCGCCAGCCCGGGTTTCGGCTGTACGACCTTCGGCGTGGTGCCCTGATAGGTGATCGCCGGCATCGTCATTCCCTGGGCCTGGTCGCCCAGTACCTTACGGAGCGCGTCGTCCAAACGGTCCACGTCGACGGTCACCACCGGCTGGACGGTGCGGGAGCCGACCAACCGGCTGACCGGGTGCGCGTCGGCCTCAGCCGCTGCCGCGACCGTCGCCGGCACGTCGACGGCCAGCCCCACGTCGGCCGGGTTGATCTCGGCGGTACGCCCGTCGACGGTTACCTTCAGCGGTGTGGCCAGCGTCGCCGCCCGCCGGGCCAGCTCCGCCCGCAACTCCCGATCGGCGTCCGCGCGGCTTCGGCCGCCCAGCTCGGTGCCGAGCACGCTGGTCCCACGGGGAACGTCACCGGCGTACGCCCAGGCGCCGGCGCCCGCCACGGCGGCGAGGACGCCACCGGTGATGCCGGCGGCTATCAGCATTCGCACCCGGCGCGGGCGGCGCGGTCCGTTGTCCGGCTCGGCAGGAACCGCTGTCGTGACCGGCTCAGATCCATCGTCCGGCCAGGTGACCGCGGTGACCTGCACGGTGGGCCGGTCGTCGGCGGGTGGACTGTTTTCGCCGTACAGCGTCACTGCAACCTCGATCGCCAGGGTGCCGCGGGAGGTCCTCCCTCCCGGAGGCACCTACGGTAACGAATGCCCGGCCGTCGCCGTGGGCTGCGCCCACCCGGCGCTGCTACCGCGTGTCGTTCGGCGTGTCGCACCATCCGGGGGCGGTGCCGACGGGGGACCACCGACGTGGCACGGTGGCTGGGTGAACACTGCGGAGCGGGTGTTGGCGTACGGGGGCGGTTGGCTGGACCGGGCGGGCCCGTTGCGCACGGATCCGACGCGGTTGAGCGCGCTGTTCGCCGAGCCGAGCACCGTGCTGCTGCCGATGTGGCGGGACCGCTGTCTCGTCGACGGCCACGGGCCGGTTCGGCTCAGCGCGGAGCGCGCGGCGCTGGTCCGATCCGCCGCCAGTGAGACCGTCTTCCTGGGGCGCGACGCGGAGGTCGCCGTGTTCGCCGCGGACCTCTCCGCGCTGCCCGAGCGGGCCGCCGTCGAGATGGCCGGTGCGGTGCACTCCGTCGACGTCCGGGCACTGGTCGGGCGGCTCGAACCCGGCCCCGCGGCCGTCCAGGCGTACGCCAGGGGTTTGCTGCACTGGCACCGACAGCAGCGATTCTGCGGGACGTGCGGCGCGCCGGCGGTCGCTGGCGGCGGCGGGCACCTGCGGACCTGCACCGGCGCGGAGTGCGGGCGCGTGCTGTTCCCCCGGATCGAGCCGGCGATCATCGTGTTGATCGAGGCCCCCGGTCGGCCGGGGCGCTGTCTGCTGGCCCGGCACGCGGGTGCGGCCGAGGACGCGTACTCGACGCTGGCCGGCTTCGTCGAGATCGGCGAGAGCCTGGAGGACGCGGTCCGTCGGGAGATGGCCGAGGAGGCGGGCGTGACCGTCACCGACGTGACCTACCAGGGGTCGCAGGCGTGGCCGTTCCCCGCCGGTCTGATGGTGGGCTTCCGGGCCACCGCCACCTCCGACGAGGTACGGGTCGACGGCGAGGAGTTGTTGGAGGCGCGCTGGTTCACCCGGGCGGAGCTGCGGGAGCGAGCGGCCTCGGGTCGTCCGCTCGGTCGGGTGGACGCGATCGACCACCGCCTCCTGGCGGACTGGCTCGCGGAGAGCTAATCGGGCTCGACGGCCGGTGCCCGTGCTGGCCGACGGATCGCCACCGCCATCACGGCGGTGGTGACGACGGCCGTGCCCAGGGCGGCCAGAAGAAGAGCAGGGACGGTGTGGGGCCGTAGGGTCGCGGCGACGGCCACCAGGCCGGCCGTGCCCACCCACAGCGGAGCCGCCGCCCACCGCGCGCCGGCGGCGAGGCGGTCGTTGAGCAGCACGAACGTCACCGCGTAGAGGGCGCCGACCGCCGCGAAGAGAGGCGCGTACCGGCCGAGGTGGTCGTAGTCGGGCCCACCGGCGACCCGGAAGGCGAGCCCTCCGGCGAGCGTCGAGGCCAGCACCAGCACCAGGCCGCATCCGCCCGTCACCGCGAGCGCAACCGTCCGGCTGCGCCGATCGCCCCGGGCCAGCCGAGGTAGCGCGAGGACGGCGGCGACCTGCGGCGCCCAGAGCGCGCCCTTGCTCAGCACGGTGCCGACCGAGTACGCCCCGGCATCCGACGGGGACAGCAGTTGCCGGGCCAGCAGCAGATCGGCGTAGGAGACGACGAGCATCGCCAGGGTCGCACCGCAGCCGGCAACGACCTGAGCGGCGGTCAACCGTGGTGCGGTGGACGGTCGTCCGGGCTCGCGGGCGAGTCGGGCCAGCACCGCCGGGGCGAGCGCGGCGGTCAACGCGCCGGCAGCCAGGGCGCCGGTCGGTCCGGCGCCGAGCAGCAGTCCGGCGATCACGCCGCCGTAGCGGCCGGTGGCGAGCAGAGCCATCCCGATGGCGAGTCGTACGAAGCGCTGGCAACCCTGCAACTCCCCGAGCGACCGGGAGGAGAGCACGATCGCCGCGGTGGTGACCGCCAGCAGCGCGGGTGTCTCGACCGGGAGATCCAGGGCGGTGACCAGCAGTGGAGTCGCCGCGATGAGGGTTCCCGCGCAGACCGCGGCGGTGATCGCGGTGATCCGTCGAGTGTCGGAGGGCCCGTGCCGGGCGTGGTGCACGGCGACGGCCAGTTGCAGACCGAGCCCGGGCACACCGACGATGGCCACCAGGGCGAGGGCGGTGGCGAGCGCGCCGAGGTCGGCCGCGTCGAGCCGCCGGGCGGCCAGCACCGGCACCAGGTAGGCCAGGCCGTTGACGAGAATCCCGGCCAGGGTGACGGCGGCCCCCGCCGCGCCCAGGCCGTTGATCCGTCCGCCCGTCCGCTCCGTCTCCGCTGTTCCCTCCGAACGGGGGGACCGCCGAGCCCTCACGTGATCTCGGAGAGGGTCGGATGCTGCCCGTCGGCCGGCCCCGATGCCGCCAGGTCCGACTTCCGGTCCTCCGCTGCCGCTGGTTCCGCTGGTTCCGCTGGCTCCGCCGATACCGCTGGCTCTGCCGGAGTCGTCGTGACCCGGCGTACGGGTCGTCGCCGGGCGGCGGTGGAGAGCCAGAGAGCACCCAGGGCGACGACGATCATCAGTTGCAGAAGGGCGTCGGTGTTGCGTTGCGTCGAATCGAGATAGAGCCACCCGGCGAGCAGGACGAGCGCGCCGGGGAGCCACGTCTCGACGGCCCGGCTGATCGTCCTGGCCCGACGTGGGTCGTCCGGCCAGGGCAGGCGGCGTGGGCCGGGTACCGCCAGCATGAATCCCGCCGCGACCAGCAGGCCGCCGATGAGACCGCCCCACAGCACCAGCGCGGTGGCGCCGACGGCCAACAGCGGCAGGGATCGGGTGAGCCGACGACGGCCCCTCGGTACGGCGGTCGACGACGTACGCCCGGTGGGCTGTCGGGCGGGCAGCACCGCGAGGAGGACCACCACCGCCAGCAGGATGCCGCCGAGCAGCAGGCCCGCCCGGTACGTCGTGTCCGGGGCGAAGCGGAGTACCACCTCGCCGGAGGTGCCGGCGGGAAGAATCCAGCCCTGCTGCCATCCGTCTACCACCAGCGGCTTCAGCGTCCGCCCGCCGATGGTCGCCTCCCAGCCGGCGTTGGTGTTCTCCCGCACGGCGAGTACGCGATCGACGGGGTGATCGGCGACCCGTACCCGTCGTTCGGTGGCTGCCCAGGAGCGCACCTCGATGGCGCTGGCGACCGCAGCCGGGGTCGACGTGGGCGTCCGGGGCACCAGGGCGACCCGAGTCGCCGAGGCGAGCTTGCTCGCTGTGGTCACCAGACGGTGCTCCCCGCGGCCCAGGTCAAGCTGTCGGGGCGTGTTCCGCCCGCACGGTGCCACCGGCATCTCGCGCAGTTCGAGCAGGTCGCGGAGTGTGCCGCGGAGCGTGGTGGTCACTCGGGACGCGCCGATCTGCAGCGTCGGACCCGACCCGCAGGCCAGCGTCAGGGGTGCGTCGAGGCGCGGTTTGACGATGGGCGCTCCGGGCAGCACGCTCACCTCGCCGACCGCGACGGGCAACTGCTCCTGCAGCCGCAACCTGTACGGGTCGGTGCTCGTGGCGGACGGCTTGTCGAGGAACTGAATGGTGATTTCGTCGGTCCGCATCGGCGGATCCAGGCGAAGGAGACCGTCGTCGCCGAGCAGGCTGCTCCGGAACCCGTCGTCGCCGACTACTCGCACGCTGCCGAGGCGGGTGGCGGCTGCCTCGTCGTCCACGAAAAAACGGAGCCCGCTGATGGTCTGCGGCTTGAGCCACTTGAGGCGAAGGATCGGCGCCTCGTCGCTGGCCGCCGGTGACCAACTGGTGGTCGGATCCCCGTCGAGCGCCGCGCCGGCCCGGCCGGTCGGGTCGGCAACGGCCGTGGAAGAGGCGTTCACCTGGGCGGCGAGGCGCAGCGGCTGTGCGTCGGCCACCAGCTTGTCGAGGGCGTTGTCCAGGTCCGGGCCGGCCGTCGGCCGCGCCCACAGCTTGGCGTCGTACGCCCCGGCAGCGGGCAGGGAGAGGGTCCGGTCGATGGTGGAGGCGTCCTCAGAACCGCGTACGGCGTCGGTGGAACAGCGAGGGAGACCGTCGACGGAGAAGCAGGCCGGTGTGGTGGGCGCCGCCGACACGACGACGGTCGCCGGCCGGTCGGTGGCCGGTGCGGCGGGAAGGAGGAGGGTCCGGCTGGTCTGGATCCCGGGAATCTTGATCTCGGCGATGCCGACCGACCCGTTGCCGAGCGGGCGGAGGTCGTAAGCGTCGTCGATCGTGATCTGGACCGTGCGGGTGACATGGACGCCGGGCAGTTCGAAGACCATGTGATCGCTGAACTGATCGACGGTGCGACTCTCGTACCCGGCGGTGACGGTCACCGCCGTCGGCAGGGCGTCGGCCTTCACGTCGAACCAGACCTCGACCCGGGTGACCCGTGTCGGGTTCGCGAGGCCCACCTCGACCCACTGGCGGTCGCTGGGCGAGTACGGCGCGGACTGCCAGGAGGTTTCGGGATTGCCGTCCATCGCCGCGTACGGCTGGTGCTCAGGGCGGGCGCCGCCGGGAGAGTCCACCTGCGAACGGGAGGTCGACGCGCGGATCGTGCTGATGCCCTCGAAACGGGCGACGGTGGACTGCTGCGCCCCCCACTCGGGCAGGTAGTCGTGGGCGGGTGCCGTCACCTCGAAGGTGTCATCGGCGGTGAGAGTCTGGGAGGTGTTGTCGCGCAGTCGGCCGAACGACACGTCCCGCCTGCGCAGACCGTCGGTCATCGCGACCGGCCCGGCGACGCCGGTAGCCGCCGCATCGCCTGCCAGGACCGTTGGCGCCGCGCCGAGCTGCCCTGCCGCGGCGAGGTCGAGGAGCGATTCCGGGCCACCCACCACCGTGGTCACGTCGTCACGGTCGTACGCGACCACCGGCTCGACCGGCCGGTCGACCCGGTAGACCTCCAACGCCCGGACGGGCACGTCGAGCCCCTGGTCGCGGAACTCGTCCGGGGACGACGGCCCGCCGCGCAGAGGGCCGAAGGAGGTGACGCGGGTCAACCCGGGTGAGCGATCCAGTGCCTGGCGGACCACTGCCGGGCGGGCCGTGTCGGAGCGGCCGTGGTCAAGGTCGGCGCGGAACAGGACGTGGCTGATCCCGGACCGGGCGAGCAGGTCGGCCAGCCCGGTCGAGCCGGAGCCGGTGGCGAGTGTCGACTCGATCGCGTCCAGCAGCCGGATCGTCGTCGGTGGGGTGAAGGGGATGGCGTTGCGTACCGCCCACCGGCTGTTCAGCAGCGGCTGGGTGATCTCATCGGTGGTGGTGCCCCAGTCGTACGAGGGGAAGCGCGCCCCGGGTACGACGAGTACCCGCCCGCGCCCGGTGTTCGCGTCGAGCCAGTCCGTGGCCTCATGCCAGTAGCCGGGCACCGCCTTGACGCCGCCTGGCGTGGCGAGACCGCCGGCGAGTGCGGGCGTGGCAACCGCCGTGACGGCGATCATGGCCACGCCGGCCGTGACCCAGGCGCGTGCGACCGTTCGTGGGCGGTGCTGCTCGGGCGCGGTGCGTGCCGCGCGGACGGCCAGGCCGATCAGGTGCGCCATGCCCAGGGCCAGGGGCAGGCGGAGCAGGACGTCGAACTTGTGCACGTTACGCAGGGGGGCGCCGACGCTGTCGAGGAACTCCCGCTGAGGGCCGGCGAGGATGTTCGGCAGGTCGCTGATGTGTCCGAGACCGACGAGCGCGGCGCCGAGCACCAGACCGGTGATGAGGAACCGGCGGTGCGGCATCCCGCGTCGGGACAGCCCAAGGACACCGAGGGCGGCGACGACCAGGGTGGCGGCGACCAGTAGCGCCTCGTTGGAGAGTCGTGCGCCGGACGGAAGGACCGGCCCGAACGGGGAGGCCACGTAGGCGAGCCAGTAGGAGGCGCCGCGGAGCGTCGTCACCGCGTCGGTGACGCTGGTCGTGTTCCGGGCCGTCTCGATGTAGTCCAGGAAGGGTGGGCTGTACCGCCCCAGAACGAGCAGCGGAACCAACCACCACGCCGTGGCGAGCGCCACCGCGCCACACCAGGCGGCGATGGCGGTGACGCGGCGGCGTACGGGCTGGAGGGTTGCGACCCAGAGCAGGGCGAGTGGCACCACCGCGGCCACGGCTGTGGCGTTGACTCCACCGGCGCAGGCGACGGCGACGGCTGACCCGGCGACGGCGCGCCGCACGGGGGTGCCGCGGGCGAGGCCCACCAGCGGGATGAGCACCCAGGGGGCGATGGCGCTGGGCCAGGACTCCACCGAGCCCCAGCCGAGCTGGGTGAGGATGCGGGGTGACAGCGCGAAGGCGACACCGGCGATCATTCGTCCGGCGGGCGTGCCGATACCCAGCCTGCCCGCCAGCCGTACGACTCCCAGGTAGGCGACACAGAAGATCAGCGCCCACCACAGCCGCTGGACCACCCACGGCGATATGCCGAGCTCCGATCCGAGCAGGAAGAACGGGCCCATCGGCCAGAGATATCCGTACGCCTGGTTCTGTAGCTGACCGAATGTGCCGGTGGGGTCCCAGAGGTGCAGCGAGCGGAGCAGCCAGTCGGCCGGGTTGACGTTCAAATCGATCTTGGTGTCGGGGACGATCTGACCCGGGGCCTGCTGAAAGGCGAGGGCGGTGAGAGCGATGCAGATGGTCAGGTGCCGGAACCGTCGGGCCGTCTGCCGGGCACGGCTGGACCCCGGAGCGGCGCCACCGGTCACCTCTGCACGCATTTCGGCTCCTGTCTTCACCGGCCGGACGCGCACCTGCAGCCGACGACTGTCGCGCGACGTTATCCGGACCGGGCACGGACGGGCGACCAGGGGCGCTGCGGTGGCGTTATCGGGAGAACGGCCGTCCCCACGGCGTGTAAGCGTGTGGCAGGCTGCCGACCATGTCAATGCCAGAAGCTGAGGCCGAGACGCGTCCGGAACGCGTCGCGTCCGATGGCGACCGGCCGGGGCCGGTCGGTCGATGGTTCCGTGCCGACCGCGTCCGCGCGGTAGCGATCGCCCTCATCGTCGTCTCCGTCGCCTGGCGCGCTGGCCTTGCCACCCGTGGCTGGTTCTCGCAGGACGAGTTCGTCATCGCTGCCCAGGTCCTCGACACCCGGTTGGACGCGGACTTCCTCCTGCGTACCTTCAACAACCACCTCATGCCCGGCGGCCTGCTGGTGGCGTGGGCGATGGTGCGGGTGGCGGGCTTTGTCACCTGGCCCTGGGTGCTGCTGCTGGCGGTCGGCCAGGCGGCGATCGGGTTCGCCGTCTACCGGTTGCTGCGCCATCTGCTCCGGCCGGGCTGGGGGCTGCTCATCCCGCTGTGCCTGTTCGTGTTCAGCCCGCTGACGCTCGAGGTCTCCTCGCTGTGGCTGGTCGGGCTGCTCGTGATGCCGATGCAGTTGGCCCTGGTCATGGCGGCGACAGCCCAGGTCTGGTACGTGCGGACCGGCCGGCTGCGGCACCTCGTGGCGGTCGTCCTGTGGGTGGTGTTCGGCCTGCTCTTCGACACCAAGTCCCTGCTGATCGTGCCGCTGCTGTTCCTGCTGACCGTCTTCCTCTTCACCTCGGGCGGCGCTTGGCGCAGCCTGGTGACGGCGGTCCGCCGACACTGGCCGGCGTGGCTGGTCCTCGGTGCGCTCTCGGGGGCGTACCTGGCGTTCTATCTGACCCGTCCCGCCCGCGAGCTGGAGGAACCCACATCCGTCGGTCAGGTCCTCAAATTCCTCGGTGATCTGGTCGGCGAAACCGTCGTTCCGGGTCTGCTCGGCGGCCCCTGGCGTTGGGCGTACGCCGGTGACGGTCCGCCGGCCGTGAACCCGTACGACATCGCCAAGTGGCTGTCCTGGGCGGTGCTGGGGGCTCTCATCGTGGTCACCGCGCGGCGGCGCCCGTCGGCCCGGCGGGCCTGGCTGCTGCTCGCGTGCTACCTCGGGCTGGTCGCCGCGCTCTTCGCCGTGACACGCCTCGGTGGGCCGCTCGGCTCGTTCGTGGGCATCATTCCCCGGTACGTCGCCGACGTGGTGCTGGTCGCCGCGATCTGTGTCGGCGCGGCGCTGCTGGGGACGAAGGACGCCGATGAGGACGACGTGTCCGCGTGGCCGGTGCCGACCGTTCTGCGGGAGCCGGGTGCCTTCGCGGTCGGCCTGGTCTCGATAATCGTCGTCCTGGCCACCATCGGGGTGGGAACCCTGTGGAGCACGGCCCGTTTCGGTGACAACTGGAGCACCAAGTACGGACGGGACTACCTCGCGACGACGCAGATCGAGCTCGCCGCCGCTGCGCCGGGCACCGTCTTCCTGGAAACCACCGTTCCGGACCGCGTCATCGCCGGGTACTTCTGGCCGGACAATCTCCAGTCGCACTTCTTCCGCCCGGCCGAGCGTCGGCCCACCTTCGTGGAGGAGGCCGAGAAACCGTCCATGTTCGACGACTTCGGCCGTATTCGTCCGGTCGTGGTTCAGGGGCGGAAGATCGTGCCCGGCACGGTGCCCAACTGCGGGCACCTGGCTGAGGGTGGTCAGCCCGCCCGGATCCCGTTGGACGGGTACCTGGAGGAGTGGCCGTACGCCATCCATTTCGGCTACGTCAGTTCGGGCGACTCGACGGCAATCTTCCGTCTCGGGGACGCCGCCCGGGTGATCACCCTGAAGCGCGGGTTGAACGACGTGTTCTTCCTGCTGGAGGGGGCTGGGGACGCCGTCGAGGTCACAGTGAGCACCTCGGAGGTCAGGGTGTGCACCCAACTGATCACCGTCGGCCGCGCGGTGCCGGCACCGTGAATGGTTGACCAGACCACCCGCGTCGGGGCCCCACCGGCGCGGCGGGTGCGGGACACGCTGCCGCTGTACGCCGTTGCGGCGGCCGTCACGGTGCTGGTGCTGGCCCCGCTTGCGGCGCCCGGCTATGCGCTGTTGTACGACATGGTGTTCGTACCCCGGCAGCCGCTGAGTTGGGATCTCGTCGCCCCGGCGCAGACTCTGCCCCGGGCGGTGCCGATGGACGCACTGATGTCCCTGGTCACCCAGCTCGTGCCGGGCTGGGTGGTGCAGCGGGTGGCGCTCGGCGGGGCGGTTCTCCTGGCCGCGGTCGGCGCCGGCCGTCTGGTGCCGACCGAACGGCTCGCGGTCCGGCTGCTCGCCGCGGTGGCGTACGCGTGGACGCCCTACCTTGCCGAGCGGCTGCTGATCGGGCAATGGGCGCTGCTGCTCGCGTACGCCGCGTTGCCCTGGTTGGTCCGGGCGGCGCTGGACCTGCGGGCGGGTCGTGATGGCGCGATCGCTCGGGTGGTTCTCGCCGCCGCTCCCGCCGCGATCACCCCGACCGGCGGGTTGATCGCGTTGGGCACGGTGGTTCTGCTGGTCTCGGACCGGACGCGCCTTCGCCGGTCGGCGTTCGTGATCGGCGGCGTCGCGTTACTCAACGCCCCCTGGGTGACCGCGGCCCTGGTCACCGGCGCTGGCGGTTCATCCGACCCGGCTGGGGTGGCGGCGTTCGCGGCGCGTTCGGAGAACTGGGCCGGCCCGCTGGTGGCGCTCGCGGGTACGGGTGGGGTCTGGAGCGCGCAGGCGACCCCCTCCAGTCGCGCGGCACCGCTGGTGCCGCTGGCGACCCTGATCCTGCTGATCCTGGCCGGTGTCGGTGCCGGCCTGCTGCGGCGCCGGCTGCCCCCGGGTACGGCGGTACGGCTGGCGGTGCTCGCCGGGGGCGCCTGCCTTCTCGCCGCCCTCGGGGTGCTCCCCGGCGGGGCCGCCGCGCTGCGCTGGGCGGTGGTGCATCTGCCGGGTGGGGGGCTGCTTCGAGACGGTCAGAAGTTCCTGGCCCCGTACGCCCTGCTGCTGGTGGTGTGTGTCGCGTTGGGCGCCGAGCGGCTGGTGGCAAGGATCGACCGGGAGGTGGCGGGGGTGGTTCTGGTCGGCCTGCTGCTCCTGCCGGTGGCCGTCATGCCGGACCTCGCCTTCGGCGGTGCCGGGCGGATTCGTCCGGTGAACTATCCGGCGGACTGGCAGGCGGTGGCCGAGCGGGTGGCCGGCGAGCCGGGGGAGATCCTCGCGTTGCCCCTGTCCGCCTATCGGGCCTATCCGTGGAACCCGGGACGTGTCGTCCTGGATCCGGCACCCCGCTATCTGCCGGGGACGGTGCTGATCGACGACACACTCCGCGTCGGTGGTGTCGCGGTGGCCGGGGAGAATCCACGGCTCCGCGAGGTGCGTCGGGTGTTGGCCGAGGGGCGGCCCGTCTCGGCGACGGGCGTGCGCTGGGTGGTGGTGCAGCACCAACTGCCCGGCGAGGTCGACCCGGAGACCCTGCGCGACCTACAGGTCGTCCACGAGGGACCGTTTCTCACTCTCTACCGAAATCCGGCTTCTGCTGCGGAATCGGATCCCCCAGGGTTTGGCGCGTGGGTCGTCGTGATGGCGCTTGGTGCTGCCCTTCTGGTGGTCATGGCCGCCGCCATTTCGGCACTACACCGGCGCCCTACCGCGTGGTAACGTCCGCTCGCACGTCTCGCCATTGGAGGATTGGCATGCGTAGAGCTCTGACCCTGGTCGTCTCCGGCATGGTGGCGGCGTTGCTGGGGATCTTGGCCCTCGGCGGGCTCTCGGCCGCCGCGACCGCCACCGACAAAGAGGCGGCCAACGAGGCCAAGAGTATTTCGGATGCGGCCAAGCGTGCCGGAAAGAAAGACCCGTACGCCCCCGAGGTTTACGGCGACAGGTAGGACGGCTCGCCCCGCCGCTGCACTGGGCGGGGCGACTCCGCACCGCCCAGCAGGTCCGCGAACCGCCCACCCGCGGCCTGCCAGGTGAAACTCGCCGCGTGCTCCCGGGCCTGCGCGCCCATCTCTCGCCGCATCTCGTCCTCGTGCAGAAGCATGCGCACCTTCGCCAGGTAATCGTCGATGTCGTCGGCCAGCAGGCCGGTACGCCCGTCGACGACAGCTTCGGCGACTCCACCCGCTTCCCGGAACGCAACAGTTGGCGTGCCCGCGGAACCCGCCTCGACAATCGTCAGGCCCCAACCCTCCTTGAGTGACGGGGTCAGGGCGACCCAGGCCGAGGCGAGCAGAGCGGCTTTTTCCTCCTCCGTCACGAAGCCCCGGAAATCCACCCGCTCGGTGATGTCCAGCTCGGCGGCGTATTCGCGCAGGTGCGACTCCCACCAGCCTTGGCCGGCGACGACCAGCCGCAGCTGGGGCAACTCGTCGGCGAGGGCCGCGACCGCCCGCAACGCCACCTCGACCCGCTTGTGTGGCACCAGCCGATTCAGCGTCACGAGCAGCGGAAACGTCGCCCGCTCGGCGTCGGTGCGGGGCAGCGCCGGGGTGCCGTTGTGCACCACGGCGACCTGCTCCGGCGGTACGCCCAGCACGGCCAGTTCCCTGCGGGTGGCCTCGGAGACGGTGACGTACCGGCACCGCCGATAGACGCGGACGGCGAGCGACGACTCGACCCACCAGCCGAACCGGGCGGCCCACTGCGGAAGGACCACCGGCCACTGCTCGCGATGCACGTGGTGGATCAGCTTGACCACCGGGCGCCGTGTCCACAGCGGGGAGAGGAACGGCAACCCGTTGCAGACGTCGACCAGGATGTCGGGTCGGCCGCCCCGACGGCTCGACAGCGGGCCCACGCCCAGCGCGCCGGCCAGGTAGCTGAGCGCCGCCCAGAGGTAGACGGTGTGTCTGCCGCCGCGGCGCACCAGCCGGACGCCCGCCTCGTTGATCTCGTCGCCGGGTGCCTCGCTGTGGGCGGCGCAGAAGAGGGTGGCGCGGAAACCACGCGCCACCAACTCGGCGGCGATCCGTTCCACGTACACTTCGGAACCGCCACCCTCGGGGTTACGGGTGTCTCGCCAGTTGAGGAACAGCACGTGTCCGGGCATGCCGAAGCGACGCTCCACGCGAACCCTACTCTCAAGTAATTTAGGGACGCGCGTCACACTAGGGGCTGGCTGCCGGCCCGGCAATGCCCTGATGGGGCAGCGCTGATCGACTGGCGCTACGTGCCGACCGTGGGTGCCGGCGTGACCGTCGACGCCGCGACGGCCGGTGCGGGCGCATCGACGGCGGGCCCACCGGATGCCTGCCCGCGCCCGGCCCGTCGGTTCCGACGCTGCGATCCGAGCAGTTGCAGGGGCCGCTCGACGCCGTAGTAGCTGACGGCGGCGTACACCAGCCCGAAGATCATGGTTAGTGCGAAGGTGTTGAACAGTCCACCGGTGAAGAGCTGTCGGTCGTCGATCAGGTAGATCAATTCGATGACCAGCGGGTGCCACAGGAACAGTCCGTACGAGACGGCGCCGAGCCATCGGGCGGACTCGGCGCCGAAGACCTCCTTGACCCGCGTCCGCCCGCCGAAGGCCACCGGGATCAGGATCAGCGTCGCGATCGCGAGGTACAGAGCCAGCTTGACCGTGAACTCGGCGGCTGTCGGGCCGGCGAGGTCGCGGGGCCCGGCGATGGGTGTCGTCGCGATCGCCATCAGCCCGACCGCCGCTGCCCAGCAGGCAATCGGTGCGGAGGCGAGGTCGTCCAGCACGCGGAAAGCGGCGGGCGCGGTCCCGGTGCGCAGGGCGACGTGCACCGCCGCCAAGGCCATCCCTGCGCTGAACCAGGCCGCGTACGAGGGGAGCCACATGGTGTGCAGGCCGTTGTGTAGCCAGCCGATCCCCAGCAGGGCGAGCCATCCCGCGGTCACCAACAAACCCCCGCAGACGATCACGACGGTTCGGACGGGACGCCATGACCGACCAACAGCGAGCACGGCGACCAGCGGCAGGATCAGGTAGAACGCGACCTCGGTGGCGAGGCTCCAGGTCTGGGTGAGCCCGGAGCGCAACTGGCCCGGCCCGTAGATCTGGGTGAAGGTGAGGTGGCGGATCCAGTCACCGGCGGACGCCGGCCGATTCTGCGGCAGGACGATCAGGCAGACCAGCACCGCCAGCCAGTAGGCCGGCAGGATTCGTAGGGCCCGCCGCCAGAGGTAACGCCCGGCGCGCGGTCGGGCCTGTCCCGTTGCGGCGTTCAGTGCCCACGGTCGGAACAGCAGGAATCCGGAGAGCACGAAGAAGATGGCAACGCCAACGTCGAGCCTGGCCAGCCAGCCGCCCCACGTGGTGTTCATGGTGGCGGCGGTCTGGAACCCGACGTGGTGACCGACGACCGCCACGGCGCCAATTGCTCGCAGCGCGTCGAGGGCGGGGAGCCGGTCGGTGACCGAAGTCTGCGGAACTGTTGGCGCGGCGGCTGTGGACATCTGGACATCCAGGGGGTCGCTTTGAAGGTGACCGGGGAGTAACCTCCCGCCATGTTAAGGATCGGGTGCCCCGGACGACAGGTCGTAGGGCGGCAGGCTACAGGAGGATGAGTGAAGCTTCGCGTGGGCGCCGCGCTCTTCGGGCTCGGTGTTTTGTTGCTGGTCTTCGCGGCTGGGCTGCCGTTCTATGTGGCCCCCTCCGTGACCAAGCTCCCTTATGATCTCGCACCAACGACGTCCGTCGCGGAGGCAAAGAACGCGAAGTTTCTGAAGATCACTCGCGTCGGCGAGTCGGTGAGCATCGAGGTCCTGCAAGGTGACCTCGTCTCCAGCGTCGAGGTCATTCCTCAGCCGGACGACACGAGGGACCGGCTACCCGAGGAACTCAAGGGCGACGCGGTGATCTGGGATGTCTACCAGACGGTCAGGCGTGCCGACACCCCGGATGTGGTCAGCCAGTACAGCACCGAGTTGGCCCTCGACCGGATCTCCGGCGCGGCCGCCCCGTGGAAGGAGCAGTGGCTCAACGAGAGCGGCGCGGAGCAGACTCCGGTCGGGAACGTGAGTTACTCCGGCCAGATCTACAAGTTCCCTTTCGGCACCGACAAGCGGGACTACCAGGTTTTCGACCGTGACCTGAAGCGGGCCTCCCCGGCGAAGTTCGTCGGCACGGAAAAGATCAAGGGCGTCGAGGCGTACCGCTTCGAGCAGCGGATCGAGAACGAGGTGCTGAACACCCCGGAGGCGAGCCTCAAGACGCTGCTCGGCAGGTTCGCCCCCGCCGCCACCAGCGGTCAGATCGTCTACAGCAACACCCGCACGCTCTGGGTCGACCCGGTGACGGGCTCCTACGTGAACGTCCGGGAACAGCAGAACAAGGAGTTGCGCCCAGACACCGGCGCCACCACGGTGCTGCTGGACGCGGACTTCAACTACAACGACGACACGGTCAGCCGCAGCGTCGAGACGGTCAAGGACAACCGCTTCAAGATCGGCCTGATCAGTTTCTGGGGTCCGATCGCCGCTGGTGTCCTTGGTCTGATCGCTCTCGTCGTCGGCGTATGGCTGGTGACGCGGACCAACGACGGTACCGCCCGGCACCGCGCCGACCCGACTGTGGCACCCGGCACCGACCCGACTCAGACCCGGGTGGACCAGGAACCGGTACGCGACGCGGAGACCGCCGAGCAGCCCAGGACCGAGCCCGCAGGCGGTCCGCTGACCGACGAGATCCCGCCGGCGTCCACGAACTGGAAGTCCGAGGACCCGACGGTGCCGACCCAACGCCCGGCACACGGCGAGGTGGAGCAGCGTTAACGGGTACGACAGGAAGCACGACTGAGGGGTGGTCCGCGCTGCGGGCCACCCCTCAGTCGTGGAGCGGCTCCTACCTCGGATGCTCTGCGCGACGTACCGCGTACCGCGTGCAGACCCAGTCGTCGCTGTACAACCGATCGCGCCACTGCCCGACGATGTCCCCGCCGTGTGCGGCCATGAGCCGCACCATGTCGGCGTGTGGCACGACCGTCATCTTCATCGGCGCCGGGTAGTTGAGCAGGTGGCACTGTGCCCAGCTGATCAGGCGGGACGGCGCCAGATGCCAGACGATGCCCCTGGCCGTATGCGCCGGTTCGGTGGGAAACCCCACGATGGCGGTGCCGCCTGGCCGCAGCACGCGCAGGAACTCGGCCAGATAGTGATCGATCGCGGGGCGCGGCAGATGTTGCAGCACCAGGGCGCTGTAGACCAGGTCGAAGTGACCGTCGGGAAACTGGCTCAGGTCCGGTGCGTCGTTGAGGACGAACCGGATGTTCTCGGCGCTCTGGTTCAGTCGCTGGGCCGCCTCCAACATGGTCGGAGCGATGTCCACACCGACGACCTCGTCCGCGTGTGGGGCAAGTGCCTGCGACAGTCGCCCGACGCCGCAGCCGAAGTCGAGCACCCGCTCCCAGCGGGTGGGCATGCCGAGTTGGCGAAGTTGGCGGGACGTCTCCTCGACGTCGGCGCGGCCGGTGGCCAGGAACTCCCCGACGTCCCACCGTCCGCCGCGTTTGCCGGGCTCAACGAGCACGGCCCAGAGTGGATCTTCAGCGCCGAGCTTGGTCCAGTCCCGTCGCACGTCATCAAGATGCACGTCGAAACCCTAGGACCTCGGGCCGCTCGGCGGGGTCCTGCTGTTTCCGGGATCGCCTGGATGTTCGGATGAGAGGGGATGGCCGAACGGCTCTCCAGAATGCTGGGTACTTTACATTCGTTACCTGATTGTAATTCGTCGATGCCCTGCCACTCTCCGTTGTTGCGGAGCCGCGTTGTGTCGCCTTTGTCGTCTGTCGAGGCTTCTGTCTACACGGGGAATTACGCGATTCGTGACCTCGGCCCGCTGTTGGATCACCCGAGTGTTGCCACCCAAGGGTCAGGGGGTTGTGACCTGCGTTGCAACGGGTGCACGATCAGGCTCGATCGTTACCCGCCGGTAACACATGACGGGCCGGTGCGGGGCCGCCAGTCCGAGACCGGCCACCTGAGGAGGAACCCGTGCAGGATCGCTTTGAGGATCAGGGTCGTACCCGGTGGAGGCGCTTCGCCGCCATGATGGTGCCCGCCACGGCGGCCGCCGGCGCCATCCTCTTCGGAATGTCGACCGGCGCGATCGCGTCCGACATCACGGTCTCCGGGCAGACGTTCAAGATCGGCGCAGATCGCCTTGAGGGCGACGGCTTCAAGCAGTACGGCGGCATCGTCCGCGAGAAGGGCAAGGACGGGAAGTCCGGCCAGGTCCATCCGATCGCGCTCTCCGAGATCAGCAGCGCCGAGCTTTACAGCCTCTGCCAATCCGTCCGCGCCGACCTGCCGGGCCTGCCGGTGGTGCTCACCATCAACGCAGGCGACGGCAAGGAACCCGCCCGGGCCAAGGACCTGCTGATCGCGATGGACTCGTTGAACGGCAACGCGACCTTCACCAACATCAAGATCGGTCGGGACGCCACCGACCTGAACCCGACCGCCCAGGCGGGTTCGTTCGGCCAGAACTCCGACCACGTCACCATCACCAACCTGCGACAGGTGTCCCGCTACACCACGGCGGCCACGTTCAACCTGGTCGGCCTCCGACTCAAGGTCAACGTGGGTGACGACGCCAAGGGCAAGGAGTGTTTCTGAGGTGAGCCGCGGCCCGCGGTGGTCAGCACCGCGGGCCGGGCCCATGTTTTCCGTTCCCGCTCGGCCAGGAGGAGTACGTGACAACCGCGAACCCGTCTCACGCCCGGCCCGGTGGTCCGGCTCAGGCGTGGCGTCACTTCCGCCGCTGGCAGCGCAGCCGGCCGTTCTGGGGCGGACTGCTCATCACCCTGGCCGGGCTGGAGATGTTCGCCTCCACCCGGATGACCCTCAACGGCCTCAGCTTCCACAGTGGTGCCACCGGCCTGCTCTCGCTGCTGATCCCGATCATCCTGGTGACCTGTGGCCTGCTGCTCTGGTTCACCCCGGCGCAGCGGCTGTTCTACTCGGTCGTCGCGGCGGTCACCGCGGTGTACTCGCTGATCGGGCTCAACCTCGGCGGCTTCTTCGTCGGTCTGCTGCTCGGCATCGTCGGCAGCGCGCTCGCCTTCGCCTGGACGCCGGTCCGCCCCGCGCCGCCCGCGCCGGTCGAGAACGACGCGTCGACGTCGCCCGCGCCGGTCGAGAACGACGCGTCGACGTCGCCCGCGCCGACCGATTCCGACGCGTCGGCGTCGCCCGCGCCGGTCGAGGCCGGCGCGTCGAGCCCGGAGCCGGCGCCACCCGGGCGGCCCGCCGATCCGCGTACCTTCGGCATCGCCCTGGTGGTAATCGGCCTCGCAGCCGGCGGGCTGGCCGCCCAGCCGGGGCCCGTGCAGGCCGCTTCGACCCGACCGGCCGCGACCGCCTGCCCCAGCCCCTCCCGGACCGCCACCCCGTCGCCCAGCGGCAGCGCGGCCACGCCGACACCGAGTCCGAGTCCGACGCGGAACGGCACCATCATCGGCGGCATCCTGGACCGAATCGGTGACCTGCTCACCGGTGGAGACGGCGAGGAGAGGGCGACGCCGTCGCCGGCTCCGAGCGTCCCACCGAGCGGCACGCCGACGACCCGGCCCAGGCCGATCACCTGCCCGTCGCCGCCAACGGGGAAGCCGGCGACACCGGACAAGCCGGGGACCGTGGAGCCGGGCAAACCGTTGCCGCGCATCGCCGCCGACCCGAATCTGCCGACGGTCGCACAGACACCGTCCAAGCTCACCGGGTCATCGGTGAAGATGACCCAGTTGCGGTTCGAGGGAATCACCGACCTGCACACGGTGAAGGGTGACCTCAAGGTGCTGAAGTTCAGCATGCGCGAGGCGGTGACCGACGACTTCCTGCTGCGCGCCGACGGCCCCGGGGGTCGCAACCAGCGGTACGCGACGGACCGGTTGACCGTCAGCGGTGACGTGGCCTTCTACGCCACCCGGTTCGTCGGCAAGCTGCTCGGCATCAAGATCACTCTGACTCCGGACCTGCCGTTTCCGGATGGCATCCCGGTCACCGTGCCCTTCTCGGTCACGTTCACCGACCCGGTCATCGACCTGGCGTACGTCACCAGCAACAGGCTCACCGCGCGGCCGGCGCTGGCACTCACCCTCGGCTGAGCGGCGTGATGCCCGACCGGCGGTGACCGTCGGTAGCCCCGTCGGGGCGACGCGGCATTGAGCGGTATACCTCAGAGGTATGAATATGACTCTGAGGTATACCGCTCACCAGTACATCGACATGCCGCGCCGGCCACGCGTGAGGCCTGGGGCGTAGCGGCGGCTCAGAGCCGGGCCAGCGCCCGACGCAGCGGGTCGAGACCCAGCGCACCCAGGTCCAACGCCTGCCGGTGGAACTCGCGCAGGTCGAAGTCGGCGCCCTTGCGGGCCTTGGCGTCCTCGCGGGCCTGGAGCCAGATCCGCTCACCCACCTTGTACGACGGCGCCTGCCCCGGCCAACCCAGGTAGCGGTTCAGCTCGAAGCGCAGGTTCTCGTCCGGGACCCGGCAGTGCGCCCGCATGAACTCCCAGCCCAGCTCGGGCGTCCACCGCTCGCCCGGGTGGAAACCGAAGGGATTGTCCTTCGGGATCTCCAGCTCCAGGTGCATGCCGATGTCCACGATCACCCGGGCTGCGCGCATCGCCTGGCCGTCGAGCATGCCCAGCTTGTCTCCCGGATCGTCCAGGTAACCCAGCTCGTCCATCAGCTGCTCCGAGTAGAGCGCCCAGCCCTCGCCGTGCCCGGAGACCCAGCAGAGCAGCCGCTGCCAGCGGTTGAGCAGGTCGGCCCGGACGGCCGTCTGCGCCACCTGGAGATGGTGACCCGGCACGCCCTCGTGGTAGACCGTAGTCACCTCCCGCCAGGTGGAGAAGTCGCTGATGCCCTGCGGCACCGCCCACCACATCCGACCCGGACGGGAGAAGTCCTCACTCGGGCCGGTGTAGTAGATGGCGCCGTCGCTGGTCGGGGCCAGGCAGCACTCGATGTGGCGGACCTGCTCCGGGATGTCGAAGTGGGTGCCGTGCAGCTCGGTGATCGCCTTGTCGGCCAGCGCCTGCATCCAGTCCCGGAATGCCTCCTTGCCCTGGATGGTCCGGGCCGGGTCGGCGTCCAACCTGGCGACCGCCTCGTCGACTGTGGCACCCGAGCCGGCGATGCGGCCCGCCACGGCGCGCATCTCCGACTCCAGGCGGGCCAGCTCAGCGAAGCCCCAGGCGTACGTCTCGTCCAGGTCGATCTTGGCGCCGAGGAAATACTGAGAGGCGAGCTCGTAGCGCTCCCGGCCGGCGGCCTGCTTGTCCCGCCCGTGCGGGGCCAGCTCGGTACGCAGGAACTGGCCGAACTCGGCGGTCGCCGCCGTCGCCGCCGCCGCACCCCGGCGCAGCTCCGAGCCGAGCGTGCCCTCCGCCCCCAGCCGCTCGACCAGCCCGTGGAAGAAGTTGTCCCCGGTCGGGTCGACCCAGATGTCGCACTGCTTGGCCACCTCGACCAGCTGCACCTTCGAGCTGACCGCGCCGGAGGCGAGCGCCTCACGCAGCGTGGTCTTGTAGCCCTCCAGCGCGGCGCCGAAGCCGTTGAGCCGAGCGGCGATGTTGGCCTGATCGTCGCTGGTCGCGGTGGGCATCAGGTCGAACACCATGCGGATCTCGTGCAGCCCACTGGTGATCACGCTGACCTCGCTGGTCACCTCGCCGGCGTCGTACCGGGCGAGGTCCAGGCCGAGTCGTTCCTGCATGGCCTCCTGGGCGGTCCGTTCCGATTCGGTCTCCGGCTCGGTCACCTCCAGCTCGGCGAGCGTCCGTCGGGTGAGGTCCGCGCGCGCCCGGTAGCCGTCGGGGGAAAGGTCGTCGAGCTGATCGTCATGGCCGGCGATGCCGACGAAGGTCGCGCCGGTGGGGCTCAACGGCGCCCACTCGGCCACGTAGCGGTTGGCGAGTTCATCAATTCGTCCCACGCTGCGACACTACGTGACCACCCCACCCCTTTGTCGCCGACGTTTGTTGTGTTCGAGCTGCGGGTTCGGGCACGGCGCGACGGCCGAAAAGGCGCGCGACTTTGTCGTACGGTTACGGCAGAGTGTCAGGGGTGACCACCGATACCACTCCTGACAAAGCGCCGGTCAGCGCCTGGCTGCCCGGCTTCATCGCGCTCGCCGCGATCTGGGGTTCCAGCTTCCTCTTCATCAAGGTCGGGGTGGCTGAGCTGCACCCGGTTCAACTCACCCTCTACCGGGTCCTCGCCGGCGCGTTGACCCTGCTGGTGGTCCTCGCCGTGTTGCGCGACCGGCTGCCCCGCGAGCCCCGGGTCTGGGCGCACCTGACCGTCGTCGCCGCCTTCGGCGTGGCCGTGCCGTTCACCCTCTTCGGCTACGGCGAGCAACGGGTCGAGTCGATGCTGGCCGGCATCTGGAACGCCACCACGCCGTTGATCGTGCTGCCGCTGGCGGTGCTGGTCTTCCGCACCGAGCGGCTCACCCTGCGCCGGGCGGTCGGGCTCGGGCTCGGCTTCGTCGGGGTGCTGGTGGTGCTCGGGGTCTGGGAGGGCATCGGCGGGGCGCACTTCACCGGGCAGCTGATGTGCTTCGGCGCGGCGGCCTGTTACGGCGTGGCCATCCCGTACCAGAAGCGGTTTGTCGCCGGCAGCGCGCACTCGGGCCTGTCGCTCTCCACCGCGCAACTGCTGCTCGCAGCCGCGCAGTTGGCCATCGTCACGCCCTTCGTCGCCGGCCTGCCGCCACTGCCCACCGAGCTGTCGGCCGGGGTGGTGGCGAGTGTGCTGACCCTCGGCGCGCTCGGCACCGGCCTCGCGTTCGTGATCAACATGCGCAACATCCGGGTTGCCGGCGCGAGTACCGCGTCCACCGTCACGTACCTGATCCCGATCTTCGCGGTGCTGATCGGTGCCGTGGCGCTCGACGAACGACTCAACTGGCACCAACCCGTCGGCGCGCTGATCGTGCTGCTCGGGGTCGCGGTCTCGCAGGGGATGTTCAGTCGCCGCCGCACCAACCCGGTTGTCGTCGTCGGCGCCCCCGCCGTCCCCGCCGCCGCCCCCGCCGCCCCCGCCGCCGAACCCGCCCGCCGCTGACAAACCACCTGATCGACTCGGCTTCCTGGAAGTCGGGGTGTCCGGCGGACCGGGACACCCCGACTTCATGAAACGCGAGTGGATCAGCGCCGACGGGCCGAGAGGCCGACGGGCCGAGGGTTGCTGAGGGGCGGGTTGGACTGGTCAGGCGCGGCTGTGCGTCCAGGCCACCAACTGCTCCGCAGACCAGGTGTTGACCACACGGTCAGCGGGGACGCCGCAGAGGGCGGCGCGTTCGCAGCCGAACCGTTGCCAGTCGAGCTGGCCGGGCGCGTGCGCATCCGTGTTGATGGCGAACCGGCAGCCCGCCTCCAGCGCGCGGCGGATCAGGCGCTTCGGAGGGTCCTGCCGCTCCGGCCGAGAGTTGATCTCCACGGCGGTGTCGTGCTCGGCGCAGGCGGCGAAGACGGCGTCCGCGTCGAAGTCGCTCTCCGCCCGGGTACGCGCCCGGTGCCCCCGGTCGCCCGGACCGGTCACCCCGGCGGGGCGGGACGACACCATCCGGCCGGTGACGTGGCCGAGGATGTCCAGGTGTGGGTTGGCGACAGCCTTCACCATGCGCCGGGTCATCTTCGACCGCTCGTCCTTCAGGCCGCTGTGCACCGACCCGACCACCACATCGAGCCGCGCCAGCAGGTCGTCGTCCTGGTCCAACGAGCCGTCGGCGAGGATGTCCACCTCGATCCCGGTGAGGATCCGGAAACCTTCGGGCAGCGCCGCGTTGACCTGCGCCACGTGGTCGAGCTGCTGGCGCAGCCGTGCGGCGGTCAGCCCCCGGGCCACCGTCAGCCGGGGCGAGTGATCGGTCAGCACCAGGTACTCGTGGCCCAACTCCACCGCGGCCAGCGCCATCTCCTCGATGGGAGAGCCGCCGTCTGACCAGTCCGAGTGGGTGTGACAGTCGCCGCGCAGGGCGGCGCGCAGCGCCGTGGCCTCGGCGTCCAGGTCGCTGCCCTCGGTCGCCACCAGCCGGCGAAGGTAGACCGGCTCCTCACCGGCGAGGGACTCCGCCACACAGCGGGCCGTCACGTCACCGACCCCGGCCAACTCGGTGAGCGTGCCGTTGCCGGCCCGCTCGGTCAGCTCGGTCGTAGACAGGCCGGCCAGCGCCTTCGCCGCCGACCGGAACGCGCGTACGCGATAGGTGGCCTCGTTGGCCCGCTCCAGCAGGAACGCGATCCGGCGCAGGTCGGCGATGGGATCTCTCGCGCGTGCCATGTCAGGGCGCCTTCGGGCAGCCGTGCCGACGTTGCCACCCGGTGACCTCGGCGGCCGGCTCCTTGTTGCCGCCGCGCCGCCAGGAGTCCAGGTAGCGCGCCGGCCAGATCACCCCGCGCCGGATCCACCAGCCGTCCTTACCAGCACACCCCGGCGAGATGCCGAAGTGCACATGGCAGACGTTGTTGGCGTTGCCGGTGCGGCCCACCTTGCCGAGCTGCTGCCCGGCGCGGACCCGCACCCCGGCGTCGACGCCGCTGGTCACGGCGCTCAGATGCGAGCCGTAGTAGCGCACCCCGTCGTCGCCGAGCAGGGAGACCGACAGGCCCCCGTTGTCCGGGCCCTGTGGGCCACGCTTGCGGTACCGGTCGACGCGGCTCACCTCCAGCACAGTCCCGTCGATCACCGCCACGAACGGTTCGCCGCAGTCGGCGAAGAGGTCCGTCGCCGGGTACGCCCCGTGCGTCGGGTGGTAGTCGACGTTGTCGGCACGTACCGGAAAGACATGCTTCAGCCCCGTGCGGGGTGCCGTCGCCGACGGCCTGGCCGACGACGGCGCCGGCGGGCTCGGGTCGGTCGCCGCCGGCGTCGACGACTGCGACGCAGGCTGGTCGGCGGTCGCCCAGACCGCCGGTGGCGTCGGCGCGGCGCCGTCGGGCACCCCCGGCCGCGTCGTCGCGCAGCCGGCGGCCAGCACCGGGGCGAGCAGCAGCAGGATCGGGTACGCCGGACGAGCGCGGCGGCTGATCGTCGGCGAGGCCATCCGGTCATCCTGGCAGAGCCGGTACCGTGGGCACGAGCGGCACGCGTGAGGGAGGGCAGCGACGGTGACCATTGCCCGACCCGAACCTGACCCGCATCTCGGTGCCGCCCGCCCGATGCCGCGTACCCCGTCGGGTCTCTTCCCCTCCGGGCCCCCGACCCGGCCCACCTACCGCGAGCCGCACCCGGTCACCGGCGGCGGTGTCGCCGCCGGTGGCGGCGCGGCAGCCGGTTGGCTGCTGCTGTTCGGCCTGCTCGGCACCGACGTGGCCAGCTACGCGTGGTGGACGGTGATCGCCGGTCTGCTGGCCTGGGCCACCGCCCTGGTGCTGGTCCGCTTTGGCGATCGGGGGGTGGCCACCGGGGTCGCCATCGTCACGGCCGGGGGCTGGAGCATCGCCGCCGCCGTGGTGGCGGTCCGCTGGGCGACCAGTGGTGACTGGCCGCTGTGGTGACCGGCACGGACAGGCCCCGGAACGCCGCCCGGTGACTGCACCGTGTGCCCGGTTGGCTGCGTAGCGAACGCCGTCTTGACGTGGCCGCCCAGACTCGGCACGCTCGGCACTATGGCCTGGACCACTCCGCGGCAGGATCCCGATCGCAGCCGCCGCCGCCTGCAGTTGCTGGCCGAGCTGGCCGGCGCCCGGGCGGTCCGCCAGCGCAGCCGACCACAGCGGCAGCGCACGGAGCGTCTGCGCCAGCTCATCGCGACCCGCCGTCGAGTCGTCGGCTGATCCGACTTTGTCAGGAATGACCCGCCCTTCGGGGCGTTGACGGGTCGCCCGCCGACCCGACCGGCTAACGTGCACGCGTAACGAGTCGACGCTGTGTCGAGGGCTATTGGGGGGACCGTGTCGTACTTCGCTGCGGCCGTGGTGCGCGACGACAGTGGCTGGACCGCCGCCGAGGTCAGCCTGCGTGGCGCCACCGACATCGACGAGGTTGCCGACCGGCTGCGTGACGTCGACCAGGAGGCCGACGTGTCGCTGCTGTTCGTCGAGGCCGACGACGCCTACCTGGTGATCCTGCGCCTGGACGAGGGCGAGGACCTGCGGGTGTTCGGTTCGGACTCCGCGTACGCCGAGGAATCGCAGCTGGGGTCGCTGCTGGTCGGTGATCTGAAGACCTCGGTCACCGGGCTCGACGGTGACGAGGAGCCACGCGCGGTGAGCACCGGTGACGACGAGAGCGAGCAGCCCGTCGTCGACCCGGAGGCCGACCCGGTCGGTGATGCCGACCTGCTGGCCAACCTGGGCATCTCAGCGCAGAAGCTGCTGACCCTCTGCACCCACGAGGGGATGATGCCGGCGGACGTCACCGCCGAGATCTGCCAGGTGCTCGGCTGCGCCGACGAGGTCGAGGAGCTGCGTGAGGTCTGAGCCGGCCGACGCCACCGATCCATCGTTGGAGTCGATCCGGCCGGGCCAGCCGACTCCCGGTGCGGTGGGCCGCGCCGGGCCTGGCGCCCACGAGGGCCTGGCCGACCCGGGCGAGGTCGGCCGACGGCAGCGACACGAGCTGTGGATGCGCCGCGCCCTGGAGATCGCTGTCGCCGGCCCGCCGGTCGACGACGCGGTCGGCACCGACGTCGACGACGTGCCGGTGGGGGCGGTGCTCTACGGGCCGGACGGCACCGAGTTGGCCACCGGACGCAACGAGCGGGAGCTGACCGGCGACCCCACCGCCCATGCCGAGGTCCTGGCCCTGCGCCGGGGCGCCGAGCGTACCGGCCGGTGGCGGCTCGACGACTGCACCCTGGTGGTCACCCTCGAACCGTGCACCATGTGCGCCGGGGCGTTGGTGCTGGCGCGGGTCTCCACCGTCGTTTTCGGCGCATGGGAACCCAAGACCGGGGCAGCCGGATCGCTCTGGGACGTGCTGCGGGACCGTCGGCTCAACCACCGCCCCGAGGTGTACGGCGGTGTGCTGGAGGCCGAGACCGCCGCCGTCCTGCGCGCGTTCTTCCGCTGAGAGGCGCTGGCCGCCGTCTGAAGGCGCTGGCCGCCGTCTGACTCTCTGCGGTCTGGCGGCCTGCTCTCTGCGGTCTGGCGGCCTGATGCGAAAGAGCGTGATGACTCTGAGGCATATTGATGCCACACAGTCATCACGCTCTTCGCGGTATTGCCGCCCGAACAGGTCAGGCGATGATCGTGTCGAGGGCGATCTCGACCATCTGGCTGAAGGTCTGCTCGCGCTCCGCCGAGGTGGTCTTCTCGCCGGTCTTGATGTGGTCGCTGACGGTCAGCACGGTCAACGCGCGGGCCTTGAACCGGGCGGCGATCGTGTAGAGCGCCGCCGACTCCATCTCCACCGCCAGCACGCCGTAGTCGGCGAGGGTGTCGTAAAGGTCCGGCCGGTCGGTGTAGAAGGCGTCCGCCGCCAGGATCGGCCCGACGTGCATGGTGATGCCGCGCCGCTCCGCCACCTCGACCGACGTACGCAGCAGCCCGAAATCGGCCACCGGGGCGTAGTCGATCAGCCCGTCGAAGCGCATCCGGTTCATGTTCGAGTCGGTGGACGACCCGATCGCCGCCACCACGTCCCGCAGTTGCAGGTCGGTGCTGAGGGCACCACAGGAGCCGACCCGGATCAGCGTCTTCACGCCGTACTCGTTGATCAACTCGTGGGCGTAGATGGAGGCCGACGGCATGCCCATGCCGGAGCCCTGGACGGAAACCTCGACGCCGTTCCAGCGGCCGGTGAAGCCCAGCATGCCCCGGACCGTCGAGTAGCAGGTGGCGCCCTCGAGGTAGGTCTCCGCGATCCACTTGGCCCGCAGGGGGTCGCCCGGCATCAGGACCCGCTCGGCGATCTCGCCCGGCTTCGCGCCGATGTGCGTACTCATGGCAAAGATCCTGCCAGGCCGGCCGGGGCGATACCGGTTCGGCGTCGGAACCAGCGGTCCTGTACCCTCGTCGGCGGTGGCGTGTCCGAGCGGCCTAAGGAGCACGCCTCGAAAGCGTGTGAGGGTTAACGCCCTCCGAGGGTTCAAATCCCTCCGCCACCGCTCTGTAGTGCAGAAACGCCCGGTTCGGTCCGCGAGGATCGAACCGGGCGTTTCTTCGTCGGCCGGCAGCAGCACCGTGGCGGGTCAGCAGGGGCCGACGCCCTCGTCGAAGAGGCGGCGGGCCCAGTCCGCGTACCCGGCGATGGTTTTTCGGACCGTGCGCCCGTCGTGCAGGAACAGGTACGCGCGGTCGCCGCTGCGGGCGAGTAGCCCGTCGAGGCGATGTGTCCCCTGTGGAGCGCGAAGTCGGCTGACCTCCGGATAGCGGTCCCAGACCTGGCCCACGGGCGAGCCTGCCGTTATGCCCTCCGGTGTCCGTATCGGATCGCCGACCCAGAGCAGCACGAGTTTGTCCTGCACGAAGACCGGGCTGACGGTGTCATGGCCGGCGAGCATCGGCCCGCAGGCATCCAGGCTGGTACGCAGGATGCCGCGTCGGGTCAGCTCGGCCTCGGTGGCACCGAATTCGATGTTCCGCAGGCCGTTCAGGTCGATGACCTCCACGCTGCCGACGTGCCGGCCATCCGGGATCGGCCCGGTTGGCGGTACGCCGCTGCCAGCGATCGAGGCAGCCGTCATCAACGTGGCGATAAACGCAAATTGTCGCAATTTCATGGAATCCCCCAGTCCTCAACGGGACGGGAGCATTCAGGTTGCTACCAATGACCGGATTACTGATTTTCCCACTGCTCGACCAGTTCATCCCAGTAGTCGGCGCTGAGTCGACGACGCCCGTGCGCCAGCCAGCCGTCGGTGTTCCGCTCCAGGTGCAACCCCAGTTCGGCGAACGGGTCGATCCAGGTGCCGGGCTCGACGCCGAGTCGGGTCAGTGCCCCGTTGATCGGCCACTGCGCGCGCGGCGCTTCCAACTCGTCGTCGAAACGCGGGCCCCAGGACAGTGCCCCGCCCAACCACACCGCGGCCGACTGGTAGCCCGCGCCACCACCGAACTCCGCCTCCAGGTACGCCACCGGACCCGACTGTGACCACCGGGTCAGCAGCTCGACCAGCGTCGCCGACAACACCAGGCCGAACGGACGCTCGGCGCTCCGGTCGTCAGTCGCGAAATCCGGCAGCGACCCGGTCAGTTCGATCACCAACTGTGGGGTGACCGGCAGCAACGCAAAGTCCTGTCTCAGCTCGCCGAGGACCGCGTGATCCAGCTCGGCGGTCTGCTCGCGGAGCAGTTCAGCGTCCGCGACCACCGCGCTGAGCTGGTAACTCATCGGTCCCTCCGCCGTCCACAGCCTGTGGATAGAACATGTGTACGACGGGCGCGGGGCCCGCCGGCCCCCGGACCGTACCCGCCGTTCGTGCTCACCCTCGAATCAGCTGTGGTGGTCCGTCACCGCACTGCCCGTTCGCCTCATTTCGGTGACCCGGTCGGCTGCCTATGGTGTCCAGGCGCCTATCGAAACGGGGTCCCTGTGCAACGAAGCGCATCTCTTCTGGTTCTCCCAACTGTGCTGGCCAGCCTGGCCCTGAGTGCCCCCGCGCAGGCCGCAGAAGGCGTCCGGACCATCACCCGGGGCGGCGTCGTTCTCCAGCACCACGAGGTGGCCCTGCTGAAGGCGACGCCCCGGTTGCGGGGCGTCGGTGTCGGCCGATCCGACTTCGACGGCGACGGCATCGACGACATCGCGGTGACCGGCGACCCGTCCTACTACAGTTTGCCGCTGGTCCCGGCTGGTGTCGTCACCGTGCGGTACTCCTCGGCCGCAAAGGTCGATTACCTGATGGGCGCCATACCGGGGAACGGCGGCGCCGTCGCCTTCGGCATGGCGCTCGTGGCGGGGGACTTCAACGGCGACCGTTACGACGACCTGGCGATCGGCAACCCGGACGAGCCGGATCCCCGTACCAAGACGCACGCTGGCGGGGTCTGGGTCATTCCGGGCGGCCGCAACGGCCTGGTGGTCGCCTCGGCAATCCATTTCAACCAGGATTCGCCGGGTGTTCCGGACAATCCTGAAAGCTTCGACCAGTTCGGGGCTGCCCTCGCGGCCGGTGACATCAACGGGGACGGCCGCGACGACCTCGCCATCGGTGCCTGGGGAGAGTCGATCGGCACCAAGGCGAGCGCCGGCGCCGTCACCGTCCTCTTCGGTGCGCCGGCCGGCCTCACCGTCACCGGGGCTCAGCACCTTCACCAGGACCAGACCGCGGTGCCCGGATCGGCCGAGAACAACGACCAGTTCGGCTACACGCTCGCGATCGGGAAGGTCGACAACAACCGCTACCAAGACCTGGTCATCGGCGCTCCTCGGGAAAACGACGGCGTGAGCTGGGGCGGCAGCGGCATGGTCACCCTGATGTGGGGCTCGGCGAGTGGCGTGTCATCCGCCGGTGCCACCTCGGTCACCGGTGCGGCAATCGAACCCAAAGACGGGACCGGCACCATCGCCTGGTACCTGGGTGATGCGCTCGCCGTCGGCGACCTGAACGGCGATGGACTGGGCGAGGTCGTCGTCGGAGCCTCCGGCGCGCAGACCCCAGGCATCAACGGCGGCCTCGTCGCAGCCTTCGCCGGCCGCTCCGGCGGCCTGTCCAGCAGCGCGGTTCAGATCATCACCCAGCGTACGGCCGGTGTGCCGGACGACCCCGAGTCTGACGACCGCTTCGGTGGCGCGCTGGCCATCGGCGACGTGACCGGTGACGGCAAGGCGGACGTGCTGGTCGGCGCCCCCGGCGAGGACATCGGCTCACGGGTCGACGCCGGCAGCGTCACCCTGCTCAAGGGGTCCGCCGCGAGGCTGACGGGCGCCGGTGCGCAGGCGTTCGACCAGAACCACTCGGCCGTCCCGGACGGGTCCGAGAAGGGCGACAGGTTCGGCTCCTCCGTCGCCCTGCTGAACCTCAGCCGCGCCGCCGGGTTCGACGCCCTCGTGGCGTCCCCCGGGGAAGAGGTGAAGGGTGACCTCGCCGGCTACCCGTCCGGGGTCATCAATCCGTTCTACGGCTCAGCCGGCGGGCTGGTACCGCAGAACAAGACGTGGAGCGGTCTGTCCGACCGGACGGCGATCGTCTGGCCCCAGCGCTACGGTCTCCGGATCGCCGGCCCGCAAAGTGGCGGCCCACTGTTCTGAGTGCTCCGCAGCAACGCGCTACGCCGCTCCCCGCCGGCCCGGCGTTCCCGGCATCAAATCTCCAGATCTTGGACAGTTTCCGTTCGCGCAGAACGGAAACTGTCCAAGATCTCGACAGAGTTGAGGGGGCGGGCCGGTGCCGTCGAGGTCGAGCGCGGTCCCGACCGCCTCGGCGAGGCTGGGCGGATAGGGCCTCCGGCCGACGATGTAGTGGCGGGCGCTGCCCGCGTACAAAGTCTCCTCCCACTCCCACGTCACGGCGTCGATGAGAGCGCAGGGTCCGAGCGTACGGGCGGTCCGGGCGTCCCAGGTGGACCGTCGTGCAGACGCCCTCATGTTAATCTCCCTCAGCTGAGCATGATCACCTTGAGCGACCGAGGGGACACATGATGGCCGACGTTCCACCCACGGGAGGGTTGCTGGACCCGGGCGGTGCCATGGATCGGCTCGCCGAGTGGAAGGGCCGCCTGGACCAGTTGGCGACCGCCACCGACGCGATGAGCGAGCGCATCCAGGAGCTGCGGGTGACGGTCGCCGACGGCAACGGGCTGGTGGAGGTCACCGTCGACTCCGTGGGCGCGCTTGTCGACCTGCACCTGGGCCAGCGGGTGCAACGGGTAGCCCCCGATGTCGTCGCCCGGACGATCATGGCCACGATCGCCGCGGCCAAACGGCAACTGGCCGACCGTGCTCAGGAGATCATCGGCGACACCCTGGGCACCGATTCGCCTGCCGCGCGGGCGATCGCCGAACGCGTCGGGCAGCAACTGCGCGATGCTGAGCCTGCGGCGGGTGGCCCGGACGAGCAGCACGGCCGGTGGTGAGTCGGTGAGCGGCGGGTTCGAGGTCGACGCCGAACAGATCCGCCAGCACGCGCGCAACATCGAGGCGTTGCGTGCCCGCTTCGGCGCGGTCAAGAACGCCAGCGCGCACATCAGCCAGGATGACGCCGCGTACGGGCTGTTGTGCGGGTGGATCTCCGGGATCCTGGAGGGCCGGCACACCCGGCAGGACGAGCTGATCGCCTACGTCGAGGAGAACCTGTCGCTGGTGGTGAAGGGGCTGGGCACCACCGCCGACAACTACGACAACGCCGACGCGGACTCCGACACCACGATCCGTAAGGTCGGCAGCCAACTGGACGCGGCGTCATGACCGACGTGTCGCTGATCGCGGATGTCCAGTCGACCCGCAAGCCCTGGACCGGCGCGGCCGCCGCGGACAGCTTCCAAGGGCTGGTCGACGCCATCCACAGCGAGGGCTGGGTCGACGACCTCCTCGCGGGCGCGGCATTCGGCGTCGAGGCTGTCGCGACGGTGCTGGATCCCTTCAGCGCCCTGCTCGCCAACGGGCTCGGCTGGGCGATGGAGTACTTCGAGCCGCTGCGCGAAATCCTCGACCAACTCACCGGCATGCCCGACGTGGTGGCCTCACACGCGGCGACCTGGAACAACATGGCCGCCGAACTGGAGAGCATGGCCACCGACCTGAAGACCCACCTCGGGGTGGACATGCCCGGCTGGCAGGGGCAGGCCGCCACGGCGTACCAGGCGCTGATGGCCCACAACGTCACGGGCATCGACGCGTTGAGCGGTATCTCCGCAGCGATGGCCGCCGCGACGCAGGCCGCCGGGAACCTGGTGGCGTTCACCCGCGACGTCGTCCGGGACCTCATCGCCGACCTGGTGGCACGCGTGATCGTGTGGGCCATCGAGGCGATCTTCGTCGTCACCATCCCGGCGATCGCGGCGTCGATAGTGGCGGCCGTCGTCAAGTGGGCTGGACGCATCCTCACCTACGTCGGCGCACTGATCTCCAGCCTCACCAACCTGTCCAAGCTGCTGAACGGCTAGGGCGAAGACGATGGCGAAACCCAAGACTCCCCCCGGTGGAAACGGTGACAGCGGAACGCCGTCGCGTCCGGGCGACGGCGACGGCGACATCCCGGGACAGCGACGCCGCAACTCCAGCGAGGTGCCCGAAACCGTCACCGGCGGGCAGGACTTCGCAGCCGAGGAGTTCAAGCTCGGTCGGCCGGGCGGCGACGCCGGCGACTCGCCGGGCCGCCCGCCCGGCGGTGACGACGGATACCAGAGCCCCAAGCCCGGCACCCCCGAGTACGACCGGCGACTGGAGGAACTCGCCGCCGACCCGGCCCACAACGGCAACATCAGCGCGAAGTCCCGGATCGAGGCCGAGGTCGGGCTCGCGGCCGAGGCGGATGGGAAGATCCCCGGGCCGATCCAGCGGGCCGAACTCGACAACTCGGATCCCGCGTTCCAGAAGGACCAGGGTGAGTTCATCGATTCCAACGGCGAAAACTGGGACGTCAAGTCTCCCAATGATTTGTTCCCGGCCGGGCGGCGGGCTGGTGAGCCGATGCCCGAGGGTATGAAGGGCCGCTACGATGGCGTGGAGTTCGAGCAGAAACTCGCCGACGAGGTCGCTGGTGGACAGAACGTCATTCTCAACACCCGGAGCCTGTCGCCGAGTGCGTTGGCCGATCTCAGGGCGCGGGTCGCTGATCGACCGGAGTGGGACGGCAAGGTGGTGTTCGACAAATGAGTAGGTACAAGCGGGCCAGCGGCGACGTGATCCGCTGGCCAGACAGCCCCGATGCGCGGGAAGCGCTGGAGGAGTGGTTCGCCGACGCTTCCGCCACGGCGTACCTGTCGGGGGATTTTCTTGATTTTCGTGGGGCGGACCTCAGCCGTCTCGACCTGGCTGGCGCTTATCTCGCCAATTCCCACCTGGTCGGTGTCCGATTCGAGGAGGCCAACCTCGGTGACGCCAACCTGAGCAACGCCGAGTTGCAGGGCGCGGATTTCTCCTTCGCCGACCTGGCCAAGGCGGAAATGGTCGGCTGCTCGGCCGGTAAGGCGTTGTTCCGCTCGGCTCGGCTGTTCTCGGTGCAGCTCGACGATGCCGTTCTGGAAGGGGCGGATCTCCGCCACGCGATTCTCAATTCGGCCAAGCTCTACAAGACCGATCTGCGCGGTGCCAATCTTGAATTGGCCAGCCTGCGCTGGTGCACCCTCGGCGGCGCGAGCATGCCGACGGTGCTGACCGGCGCGAGGATGTTTGGCTGCCAGTTCGAGGGCGCGAAGGGTGCCGTCGTCGGCCCGGTCCTCGTCGACGAGGGGGCGACCCGGTCCGTCGGCGGCGCCGAGCTGGAGGCGTGGTTCTCGGGGCAGGGCGCGGAGCACGTCCAAGTGGTGGGCTGATCCCACCGCACAGACGACTCAGGGCCGGTCCCCGTTGGGGGCCGGCCCTGTCGTTCGTGCTGCTCAGGCGAGCGGAGGATACGAGATTCGAACTCGTGAGGGTGTAAACCCAACACGCTTTCCAAGCGTGCGCCCTAGGCCTCTAGGCGAATCCTCCGCGAGCCAGGATACAGGCCCGTGTCGGCCGGGCCACCCCACCACCCCCTGAAGATCGACGGGCGGTCGGGTAGGCTGGGCGTCACCTCCCGTGCGGCGGTATCTCGTGAACCTCCCCAGGGCCGGAAGGCAGCAAGGATAAGCGAGCTCTGCCGGGTGCACGGGAGGCCTTTTTTGTCTGTGGACCGGTTGATCCACTCGCCATCCTTGATGTCGCGGCGTCCCGGGCACGCGGACACCCCGATTTCCAGGAAGCCGAGTCGATCAAGCGCGGCAACCCGGGGCAACCCATGGTGCCCGGCGGGGTGGGTGGTCACCCGCGCCCGACCGGCGCAGAATGGCTCGGTCGAGAGGAGGCGGGACGCGTGACGCTGGCGCTCTACCGCAAGTACCGGCCGCGTACCTTCGCTGAGGTCATCGGTCAGGAGCACGTGACCGAGCCGCTGTCGCAGGCGCTGCGCAGCGGACGACTCAACCACGCCTACCTTTTCTCCGGCCCGCGCGGCTGCGGCAAGACCACCAGCGCCCGGATCATGGCCCGCTCGCTCAACTGTGAGCAGGGCCCCACTCCTGAGCCGTGCGGCAAGTGTGACTCCTGCCGCTCGCTGGCCGCCGACGGTGCCGGCTCGATCGACGTGATCGAGATCGACGCCGCCAGCCACGGCGGTGTCGACGACGCCCGCGAGTTGCGCGAGCGCGCCTTCTTCGCGCCGGCCAGCAGTCGCTTCAAGATCTACATCATCGACGAGGCGCACATGGTCTCGACCCAGGGCTTCAACGCCCTGCTCAAGCTGGTCGAGGAGCCTCCGGAGTACGTCAAGTTCATCTTCGCCACCACCGAGCCGGAGAAGGTCCTCGGCACGATCCGGTCGCGGACCCACCACTACCCGTTCCGGCTTTTTCCGCCGAAGGTGGTCCGCCCGTACCTGGAGCAGCTCACCCAGGCCGAGGGCGTCGCCGTCGAGCCGGCGGTCTTCCCGCTGGTGGTCCGCGCCGGTGGCGGCAGCATGCGGGACAGCCTCTCCGTGCTCGACCAGCTCATCGCCGGCGCGGGCGCGGAGGGGGTCAGCTACGCCCGGGCCGTCGCTCTGCTCGGGGTCACCGACTCCGCGCTGATCGACGAGATGTGCGACGCGCTGGCCGCCGGTGACGGCGCGGCCGCGTACGCCACAGTCGACCGGGTCGCCGAGGCCGGGCACGACATGCGCCGGTTCGCCTCCGACCTGCTGGAGCGTCTGCGCGACCTGATCGTGATCCAGCAGGTCCCGGACGCCGCCGCGAAGGGTCTGATCGACGGCCCCGCCGACCAGATCGAGCGGATGGCCGCCCAGGCTTCGCAACTCGGCTCGGCCACGCTCTCCCGCTGCGCCGACATCGTGCACAACGGGCTGGTGGAGATGCGCGGCACCACCGCGCCCCGCCTGCTGCTGGAGCTGATCTGCGCCCGGATGCTGCTGCCCGGTGTGGACGACTCCACCGGCGGCCTGCTCCAGCGCCTTGAGCGGATGGAACGCCGGCTCACCCTGGGCGGCACCGACGCGCCGTCGGCCGCCGCCGGCTCCGCGCCCGCCACCAACCCAGGGGTACGCCCACAGCCAGCCACCCCGGTCCCGGCTGCCGCCACCCCGGCGAACGCCCCGACCTCCGCACCGCCGTGGGCTGTCGACCCGGCAGCGTCCCCGACCCGGGGTGCTGCGACCTCGGGTGCTCCCGCCCCGGCTGCCTCGGTCACCGGTGCACCCACCTCGGGCGCCCCGGCCGCGTACGCCTCGGCGGCCGACTCGCCGATCCCGGCGTCCCCCGGCGCGTCGACCGGGTCGGCGGCCGCTGACCAGGCCGTACCCGTCTCGCCCACCGGGACGGCCCCACGTCGCGTGGTGCCACCGTCGGCGGTGCTTCCCGACCCGGCCACGCCGGCGCCGCCCCGACCGGGGGCGCCGGCCGCCGCGCTGGACGCGGTCGCGGTCCGTCGCGTCTGGCCCGACGTGGTGGGCAAGGTCAACCGGACCAACAAGCGGATCGCCGCCCTGATGCGCGACGCGGTGGTCCGTGAACTCGACGGCGACATGCTGGTGCTGACGGTGAAGTCCACGGTGCTGGCCAAGATGATGGCCGACCACGCGGGGGTGCTCACCGACGCGCTCTACGAGGAGTTGGGTGGGCGCTGGCAGATCCGGTGCGAGGTGGCCGGCGAGCGCGGTGCGGCGTCGCTGTCCGGCCCTCCGCGCTCGCAACCCGCCGCACCGGCCCGACCCGCCGCGCCATCCTCTGGGCCGGAGACACCGCCCGCCGCGGCGAACGCCACGCCCCCGCCCGTCACCACCGGCCCGACGAGCGCCCCGCTACCCGCAGCGAATGCTGCGCCTGGTGCGCCTGCTTCGAGCGCTGGGCCGGGTTCGAGCGCTGGGCCGGGTTCGAGCGCTGGGCCGGGTTCGAGCGCTGGGCTTGGCTCGAACGATGCGCCTGGCTTGGACGCCTCCGCGGGGCCGGTGAGCGCGCTGCCCACCGCGGCGAGCCCCACCGCAGTTGCCGGCGCGGCTTCGCGTGGCGGTGTCGGCGCGGGTTCCGGCGGTCACGGTGCTGGTCGGCAGGGCGCAGCGTCGTCAGCCCCGGCGGCGGACGACGAGGACGACTGGCCGGAGGCGGCCCTCCCCGGCGGTGGTGCCCCGGCCGTCGAGGCGAACGATGACGAGGACTGGCCGGAGGCCGCCCGCCCCGGCGGCGCGTCGGCCGGGAACGAGTCGAACCCTGGAGGCTCCCCCTCCGGACCGGCGTCGACCGGCGCGAACGGCACCGGCACGAACGGCACCGCCTCGAACGAGAGCGGCACGAACGGCACCGCCGCGAACGGGAGTGGCCCCAACGGCGGTGGCGCGAGCGGCACCGGACCAGGCGGTTCGGGTGGCCCCGGGGCGACGGCCGGTGGCGGCAAGCCGGGCGGGCGGGGTAACCCGACACCGGCGGCCCGGCAGCCGGCGACAGCCGGTGGTGCGCCGGTGAGCAGCGCCATCGCCGCGGCTCGAGCGGCGGCGGCGGGGCGCGGTGCGCGTACCGGAGCGGCAGCCCGGCCGGTCGCGGACGCCGAATGGGCGGGCGAGCCGCCCTACGACCCGGACTTCGACGGCCCCGCGCGGGCCGGCCGACCCGGCGGCGCGGCACCGGCCGCAGCCCCGGCCTTCGAGGGGTTCGACCCGGGCGACGAGCCGTTGGACGAGATCATCGACGAGAAGACCGCACGGGAGTCCAGCGAGGAGCAGGCGGTACGGCTGCTCCGGGAAACCTTCGGCGCCGAGAAGATCAACGAAGTCGACGCCCGCTAGCGACCCCACCTTGGGCCGGCGATCTTGCAGCTTCGGTCGTCGTCTTGCGCAGAATGCCCCCTTATGTCGAGGCAGGAAGTGCAAGATCGCGCAAGGTAGGGGCCTCGGCGAGCAGGACACCCAGAGTGCAGGCCCAGAGGGGGAAGGGTAGGACGGCTACTCGTTCCATGCCGCCTACCCCGATCCCCAGGCCCTGCTGGGCGGCGAACAGTGTCGTTCCGACCAGCGCGACGAGGCCGGCGGTGAGGGTGAGCCGTCGCCACCGGCCGAGCGGGGTGCTGCGGGGTGCGAAGCCGGCGAGGAGCAGGCCGACGTTTCCCAGCCCCATGATCAGGAATGCGCCGAGGACGTGCAGGTTCTCGTCGACGTCGGCGGGGTAGCCGGAGGCGAGGGCGTATCCGCCGGTGGCCAGCAGCAGGAGTGTCTGGGCCGAGCGCACCACTGGGCCGTGGCCGAGGATCCGCCAGGTCAGCAGGAGTCCAACGGCGAGGAGTATGGCGGTGGCCAGCATCGCGGTGTTCATCAGTGGGTGCCACGGCGAGCAGACGTAGCGGGGTCGACTGGTGTCCCAGATGCCGCAGTGGGCGTTGCCGAGGTCGCTGATGTTGTGGGTGGCCCAGTTGTAGGTCGGCTCGCGCCAGCGCAGCCCGGTGATCAGGCTGGCGACGAGGAAGAGGGGCGCGGCCGCGAGCCAGCACAGCGCTCCGATGCGGCCGGTGCGGTTGAGGTTCATCCCACGAGCAGACCAGTGCGGCGGCTTTGGGCGCACTACCAGCAGATGGCCGGTTCGGGGTAGGGGTAGCCGTACCCGCACGGCTCGGCGTGGGCGACGCACCGGGCGGGGCGAGGTCGGTCCCAGCGGATAGGCTGAGCGGCGGTCGAGCAGACGAGTGCGAGAAGGAGCCATCCCGTGCGCCCAGGTGGACAGCCGAACATGCAGCAGATGCTGAAGCAGGCGCAGAAGATGCAGCAGCAGATCGCCGCCGCGCAGGCCGAGCTGGCCGAGGCCGAGCTGACCGGCACCGCCGGTGGCGGGCTGGTCACCGCGACCGTCTCCGGCTCCGGCGAGCTCAAGGCCATCAAGATCGACCCGAAGGCCGTCGACCCGGACGACGTGGAGACGCTGGAGGATCTGGTCGTCGCGGCCGTGCACAACGCCGCCGAGGCGGCCCGTGAGCTGACCGAGCGCAAGATGGGCCCGGTCGCCGGCGGCATGGGCGGCCTCGGCCTGCCCGGTTTCTGAGCCGGCAGATGTACGAAGGTGCCATCCAGGATCTGATCGACGAGCTGGGTCGGCTGCCGGGCGTGGGTCCGAAGAGCGCTCAGCGGATCGCGTTCCACGTGCTCTCGGCGGATCCGGCCGACGTCAACCGGCTGGCCGGCGCGCTGCGCAAGGTCAAGGAGCTGGTTCGGTTCTGCACGACCTGCTACAACGTGGCCGAGTCCGAGCAGTGCCGGATCTGCCGCGATCCGCGCCGCAGTGACGAGGTGCTGTGCGTGGTCGAGGAGCCCAAGGACGTGGTGGCCATCGAGCGGACGGGTGAGTTCCGCGGTCGCTACCACGTGCTGGGTGGCGCGATCAATCCGCTGGAGGGGATCGGTCCGGACAATCTACGCATCCGGGAGCTGATGATCCGGCTCGGTGGCGGCGGGGTGCGGGAGTTGATCCTGGCCACGGATCCGAACACCGAGGGCGAGGCGACCGCCACCTATCTGGCGTTGATGGTGAAGCCGATGGGCATCTCGGTGACCCGGCTGGCCAGTGGGCTGCCGGTCGGCGGCGATCTGGAGTACGCCGACGAGATCACCCTCGGTCGGGCCTTCGAGGGGCGACGCGCGGTCTGACCTCTGACGTACGACAGGTGGCCGGCACCCGTGCGGGTGCCGGCCACCGTTGCGTCTCTGCCCGGAAACGATCTGACACCTGCGCCCTCATAGGGGCTGTTCGACGTAACAGTTTGGCATCGTGGGTGCTGATTGATCGGTTTTTGCCGCTGTTTACCTACGAATCGAATGTCAAGCGGCGGTTGAGGCACGATCCGATACCAACCATCCACCCAGTAGTTTCCGGCTGGACGCCTCGGGAGCTATGGTCACCGCCATCGGTGACCCCTGTCACCACGTTGTCCGTACCCCAAAGGACGAGGTGAAGCACACATGCGTGCACCCAGGCCGAAGGTCGCGATCGCGGCCGTCGCGGTCGCGGCCCTCGCGGTAGCAGGCTGCGCCGAGAGCAACCGCGACGACAAATCCGGTGGTAGCAAGAAGGACACCCTCGTCTTCGGCGTCGCCGGAGACCCGAAGGTGCTCGACCCCAGCTTCGCCAGCGACGGTGAGTCGCTGCGTGTGGCGCGTCAGGTCTTCGAGACCCTGGTCCGGCCGGAGGAGGGTGGCACGAAGGTCACCCCCGGCCTGGCAGAGTCCTGGACCCCGGACGCCGCCGGCACCACCTGGACCTTCAAGCTCCGCTCGGGCGTGAAGTTCCACGACGGCACCGACTTCAACGCCGAGGCCGTCTGCGTCAACTTCAACCGCTGGTACAACGCCAAGGGCCTCATGCAGAGCCCGGACGTGACCGCGTACTGGCAGGACGTCATGGGCGGCTTCGCCAACAACGAGAACGCGGACCTGCCGCCGAGCCTCTTCAAGTCGTGCACCGCCAAGGACGCGACCACTGTGGACCTGGCGTTCACCCGGGTCTCCAGCAAGATCCCGGCCGCGCTGATGCTCCCCTCGTTCTCCATCCACAGCCCGAAGGCGCTGCAGGAGTTCGACGCCAGCAACGTCGCGGGCACCGCCGAGGACATCAAGTACCCGGCGTACGCGACGGAGCACCCGACCGGCACCGGCCCGTTCAAGTTCAAGGCCTGGGACGTCGCCAACAAGACGCTGACCCTGGAGCGCAACGAGGACTACTCGGGCCCCAAGGCCAAGCTGAAGACCCTCATCTTCAAGACGATCTCGGACGAGAACGCCCGCAAGCAGGCGCTGCGCTCCGGTGACATCCAGGGCTACGACCTGGTCGGCCCGGCCGACGTCGAGCCGCTGAAGTCCGAGGGCTTCAACATGCTCACCCGCCCGGCGTTCAACGTGCTCTACCTGGCGATCAACCAGAAGGGCAACCCGAAGCTCGCCGACCTCCGGGTCCGGCAGGCCATCGCGTACGCCCTCAACCGTCAGCAGCTGGTCACCTCCAAGCTGCCGCCGGGCGCCAAGGTCGCCGACAACTTCATGCCGGACACCGTCGAGGGTTGGAACGGCGACGTTCCGAAGTACACCTACGACCCGGCCAAGGCGAAGGCCCTGCTGGCCGAGGCTGGCGCGTCGAACCTGACGCTGAAGTTCCACTACCCGACCGAGGTCACCCGGCCGTACATGCCGAACCCGAAGGACATCTTCGAGTTGCTCTCGGCGGACCTGAAGGCCGTTGGCATCACCGTCGAGGCGATCCCGCTGAAGTGGAGCCCGGACTACCTGAACGCCACCACCTCGGGTAGCAAGCACGACATCCACTTCCTGGGCTGGACCGGTGACTACGGCGACGCCTACAACTTCATCGGCACGTTCTTCGACCGGCCGAAGGACGAGTGGGGCTTCAACAACAAGGCCCTGTTCGACCAGTTCAAGGACGCGGACACCACCGCCGACATCGCGGCCCGTACCGAGAAGTACAAGGCCCTGAACAAGTCCGTGATGGAGTTCCTGCCCGGTGTGCCGATCTCGCACTCGCCGCCGGCGATCGTGTTCGGCAAGGACGTGACCGGCGTCAAGGCCAGCCCGCTCACCGACGAGCGGTTCTCCACCGCCGAGTTCAAGTAAGTCCTGATCTGACGCAGCAAGGAACGCGGGCGGGCGCTGTCGCACAGCGCCCGCCCGCAACCCTCCGCACCCCTTCGAGGCCGCCGTGTTCCGGTTCATCATCAGGCGCCTGCTTCAGCTGATACCCACGCTGTTCGGGCTCTCCCTCCTGCTCTTCATCTGGCTCCGCCGGCTTCCCGGCGGCCCCGAGACCGCCATCCTCGGCGAGCGCGGCACGCCCGAGATGCGTGCTGCGATCCGCCGCAACATGGGGCTCGACGAGCCCATCCTGGTGCAGTACGGCCGCTTCGTACGGCGGATGATCAAGCTCGATCTGGGCACCTCGACCTCCACGAAGCGGGCGGTCACCACGGAGTTCATCGAGCGCTTCCCCGGCACCGTCGAGCTGACCATCACCGCGATGATCATCGCGATCGGCGTCGGCATCCCGCTGGGCTACCTGGCCGCCCGTCGTCGCGGCCGGTTCCTGGACCACGCGTCCGTGGGCGGCTCGCTGATCGGCATCTGCATCCCGGTCTTCTTCCTGGGCTACGTGCTCAAAGCGATCTTCTCGGAGAACCTGCACTGGTTCCCGTCCAGCGGTCGACAGGACCCGACGCTCGGGGCGACCCGGGTGACCAACTTCTTCGTCCTCGACGGGTTGATGACCCGCGAGTGGGACGCCGCCGCCGATGCCCTCTGGCATCTGGTGCTGCCCGCCATAGCGCTGGCCAGCATCCCGCTGGCGATCATCGTCCGGATCACCCGGGCGAGCGTGCTGGAGGTGCTGAACGAGGACTTCGTACGGACCGCCGAGGCGAAGGGCCTGACCGAGCAGACGGTCCGTCGCCGGCACGTCCTGCGTAACGCCATGCTGCCGGTGGCCACCTCGATCGGTCTGCTGGCGGGTGGCCTGCTCTCCGGCGCGGTGCTGACCGAGACCGTCTTCGCCTTCAGTGGCATCGGAGCGTTCGTCGCCGAGGCCATCGGCCAACGCGACTATCCGGTGCTGATGGGCTTCATCCTGATCATCGCGGTGGTGTACGTGCTGGTGAACCTCCTGGTCGATCTCTCCTACAGCTTCATCGACCCGAGGGTGAGGGTGCGATGACACTCAGCCCAGGCAAGAAGCGCGAGAAGATCGACAGGCTCTCCGAGTTGGCCGCCCGCGACGACGAGCGGGGTGTCAGCCTCTGGCAGGAGGCGTTCCGCCGGTTGCGCGGTAACCCGGCCGCGATCGTCGGTGCGGTCATCCTGGCGATCTTCGTGCTGGTCGCGGTGGTCGGCCCGTTCCTCGTGCCGTACGCGGCGACGGACACGATCGGCATCCGGGAGGGGCTGATCAAGCCGGGTGTCATCCCCGGCCCGACCGGCGAGCACTGGTTCGGCTACGACCACCAGGGCCGTGACGAGTTCAGCCGGATGATCGTGGGTGCCCGTCAGACCCTGCTGGTCGGCGTGGTCTCCACCCTGATCGGTCTGGCGATCGGCGCGCTGATCGGTGGCGTCTCCGGCGCCGCAGCCGGTCTCGGTGGCCGGTGGGGGCGGTGGGTCGACACCACCCTGATGCGCTTCATCGACATGCTGCTGGCGATGCCGAGCCTGCTGCTGGCGGTGAGCATCGCAGCCCTGCTCGGGGCCAGCCTGACCACTGTGATGATCGCGGTCGGTGTGGTCTCGGTGCCGGTGTTCGCCCGGCTGCTGCGCGGCTCGATGATCTCCCAGGCCAACAGCGACTACGTGCTGGCGGCGACCTCGCTCGGCGTCAAGAAGTCGAAGATCGCGCTGACCCACGTGGTGCCGAACTCGCTCGCCCCGGTGATCGTGCAGGCCACGCTGACCCTGGCCACCGCGATCATCGAGGCTGCGGCGCTCTCCTTCCTCGGCCTCGGCAACCCGGACACGGCCGTACCGGAGTGGGGGGTCATGCTCGCCGACGCGCAGCAGTACCTCGGCATCCGGCCGTCGCTGGCGATCTACCCGGCCGTCGCGATCATCATCACCGCGCTCGGCTTCACCCTGCTCGGTGAGGCGATGCGTGAGGCCCTCGACCCGAAGCTGCGGAAGTAGGCCCGTTATGGCACTGCTCGAAGTTGAAGATCTCGCCGTCACGTTCGCCCGCCGCGGTCAGCGGGCCGTGCACGCGGTCGACGGGGTGTCCTTCTCGGTCGACGCCGGCGAGGTGGTCGGCCTGGTGGGCGAGTCCGGCTGCGGCAAGAGCGTCACCTCGCTCGCGATCATGGGTCTGCTACCCAAGCAGCCGGGCCTGCGGGTTGGCGGGAAGGCCGTCTTCGACGGCACCGACCTGCTCCAGCTCGACGACCGGTCGCGGCGGGACATCCGGGGTCGGGACATCGCGATGATCTTCCAGGACCCGCTCTCCTCCCTGAACCCGGTCATCCCGATCGGGTTGCAGGTGACCGAGGTGCTCACCCGGCACCGGGGGATGAAGGGTGAGGCCGCGGCGAAGGAGGCGGCGGCGTTGCTGGACCGGGTCGGCATCCCCGACCCGAAGCGCCGGCTGAAGGAGTACCCGCACCAGCTCTCCGGTGGGATGCGCCAGCGTGCGCTCATCGCGATGGCGGTGGCCTGCCAGCCGCGGCTGCTGATCGCCGACGAGCCGACCACCGCGCTGGACGTGACCATTCAGGCCCAGATCCTGGAGCTGCTCAAGGAGCTGGTCCGGGACTCCGGCACCGCGCTGTTGATGATCACGCATGACCTGGGCGTGGTGGCCGGTATGTGCGACACCGTCAATGTGCTCTACGGCGGCCGGGTGGTGGAGACGGCCCGCCGTCGTCCGCTGTTCCGCCAGCCGCGTCACCCGTACACCGTGGGTCTGCTCGGCTCGGTGCCGCGCCTGGACGCCGGGCGGGGCGAGAAGCTCAACCCGATTCCCGGTTCGGTCCGCGACCTGCTGCCCTGGCCGGACGGTTGCGCCTTCGCCCCGCGCTGTGCCCGACGGACCGACGAGTGTGTGGGCGAGCCGCCGGAGCTGGTGCACGCGCACGACGGACGTAGCTACCGGTGCGTCAACCCGGAGCCGGTGCCCGGCATGGTGCCCGCCCCGCGCGAGGAGGAATCAGCGTGAGTGAGAACGACATCCTCGTCGAGGTGCGCGATCTGAAGGTGCACTTCCCGATCAAGCGGGGGGTGCTCTTCGATCGGGTGGTCGGCCATGTGAAGGCCGTCGACGGGGTCGACCTGAGCATCGCGCGGGGTAAGACGTACGGCCTGGTGGGTGAGTCCGGCTGCGGCAAGTCCACGTTGGGTAGGGCGCTGCTCCAGCTCACCCCGCCGACCGCCGGTGAGGTCAGCTTCGACGGCGTCGAGCTGACGACGCTGCCGGCCGGCAAGCTGCGCAGCATGCGTCGCCGGATGCAGATGATCTTCCAGGACCCGATGTCCAGTCTCGACCCCCGGCAGAACGTCGAGTCGATCCTGACCGAGGGCCTGCAGACCCATGGGATCGGCACCGACCGCACCGATCGTCGACGGATCATCGGCGAGACCCTGGACGCGGTCGGGCTGCCGCGCTGGGCGCTTTCCCGCTACCCGCACGAGTTCTCCGGCGGGCAGCGGCAGCGCATCGGCATCGCCCGTGCGCTGGTCCTCGGGCCGGAACTGATCGTCGCCGACGAGCCGGTCTCGGCGCTCGACGTGTCGATCCAGGCCCAGGTGGTCAACCTGCTGGACGAACTCCAGGACAGCCTGGGGCTGACCTACCTGGTGATCGCGCACGACCTCGCGGTGGTCCGGCACATCTCCGACACGGTCGGCGTCATGTACCTGGGGGCGTTGGTCGAGGAGGCGCCGAGCGACCGGCTCTACACCGAGCCGCTGCACCCGTACACGCGGGCGCTGATGTCGGCGGTGCCGGTGCCGGACCCGGACGTGGAGGACCGCCGGGAGCGGATCCTGCTCGCCGGTGACCTGCCGTCGCCGGCCAACCCGCCGTCCGGCTGCCGCTTCCACACGCGCTGCCCGTGGGCGCAGCCCACCCGCTGCGCCGACGAGCGACCGGTGCTGCGGGAGATCGGCACCACCCGGGTGGCCTGCCACTTTGCCGAGCAGATCGCCAGCGGCGAACTGCGCCCGCACGGGGTCGCCGCGCAGATCGTCCGCCCGGAGGGCGAGGGGGACGCGCCGGGCGTGGTCTCCGCGCCCACCGAGCCCGGTTCGTACGTCTGAGACTGGACGCGGTGCCGGCGGCGGAGGCCGTCAGCCCTCGGGGCGGTTCAGCAGCCCCACCGCGACGCCGTGCACCGCGTCCAGCCCGGCCGGATCGGCCAGCGTGACCGAGGTGCCGGTCACCACGTACCACTCGTCGGCGTCCTTGTACTGCACCCGCAGGGTGACCTTGCCGTCGGCGTACTCGGTGCGCAGCGTCAGGTCACCGGTGACGACGCCGACCTCGTCGGTCATCACGCCGCCGGGGCCGGGCACGATGTCGGTGGTGCGGCTCTGCGGGCCGGCCGCGCCGCTCGAATCCGCGACCATGCCGGCGCCGGGCACGGCGGCCGGAGTCTCGGCGGTGCCGTCAGCGGTCATCCCGGCGGCGGACGGGCCGCTCTCCCCGGCGGCGGTCACGTTTTGCTCCCCACTCAACAGCCCTCCAACATGTCGGTCAGGGCGGCCTTCTCGGCGCTGGTCACGGTCAGCTTCCAGTAGTGCTTGACCGTCACCCAGTCCTGGGCGTATTTGCACCAGTACGATCGGTTTGCCGGCTTCCACTGGGACGGGTCCTGGTCACCCTTTGCCCGGTTCGAAGAGGCGGAAACCGCGAAAAGCTGCGGACGCGTGGTGTCGTTGGCGAAATCGCCCCGCTTCGCGTTGTCCCACTCGTCGGCACCCGAGCGCCACGCGTTGGCCAACGGCACCGTGTGGTCGATGTCCACGTCGGAGGGATCCGAGAAGCTGCGACCGTCGTACACGCTCTCCCAGCGCCCACCGACCACGTTGCAGCCGGAGAGCTTCACGTCCTCGCCGTCGCGCTGGAGGATGGTGTCCCGGACATCGCAGTTCTTGCCGGTGTTCCGCCAGTGCGGGAAACGGTTTCGGCTGTAGCCCTTCATCGAGCCGGCGGTGGCGACGGTGAGCTGGCTCAGCTGCTCCACGGCGTTGCCGCCGTCGCTCGGCGGCGACGGGGTCGGCTCATCCGGCGGGACGCAACCGGCCACGCCGAGCGTCAGCGCCGCGGCAAGCGCGACCACCGCCGCTCGCGGTCCTGATCTGGTACGCACAGACGACACCTCTCCAGCTTGGGGGCTCCCGGCGATTGCGCACAGTACCCGGGCACGGTTTCGGCGTTTCGTGGCGTCTCCCACATCATGCAAGGCAGATTGGTGGGATGACCACACCCGTACCGGCGGCCGCCCTCCGGATGGGCACCATCGCCGGCCGGGGCACGCTGCTCGCCGCCGTACTCGCCTCTGGCATGGTCTTCCTCGACAGCACCGTCGTCAATGTGGCGCTGCCGAAGCTCGGTCAGGATCTCGGCGCGAACGTGGCCGATCTCCAGTGGACCATCAACGGCTACCTGCTGATGCTGGCGGCGTTCGTGCTGCTCGGTGGGGCGCTCGGGGACCGCTTCGGCCGGCGACGCATCTTCCTCATCGGCGTGGTCTGGTTCACCGCCGCCTCCGTGCTGTGCGGGCTCGCCCAGGGCACCGGTTGGCTGATCGGAGCCCGGTTCCTCCAGGGCGCCGGTGGCGCGTTGCTCACGCCCGGGTCGCTGTCGGTGCTCCAGGCGAGCTTCCATCCGGACGACCGGGGCCGCGCCATCGGCGCCTGGGCCGGGCTGTCCGGGGTGTCCACCGCGCTGGGCCCGTTCATCGGAGGCTGGCTGATCGACGCGCTCTCCTGGCGCTGGATCTTCTTCCTCAACGTGCCGATCGCCGTGCTGGTGGTGTTGGCCGCCCTGCGCTGGGTGCCGGAGAGCCGGGACGAGAGCGCCTCCCGGACCGAGGGACGGGGTCGCACCCGACGTCGGTTCGACGTCGCCGGAGCCCTGCTCGGAGCGCTCGCGCTGGCCGGCGTCACCTACGCCCTGATCGACGCGCCGGCCCGCGGGTTCGACTCCGCCGAGGTGCTGATCGCGGCAGCGGTCGGGGTGCTCTCCGCGGTGGCCTTCGTGCTGCTGGAGCGCCGGCGGGGCGACGCCGCGATGCTGCCCACCGGGCTGTTCAGCAGCCGCCTCTTCTCGGTGCTGAACCTCTTCACCGTGGTCGTCTACGCGGCGCTCGGCGGCTTCACCTTCTTCTTCGCCGTCTACCTGCAGAACGTGGTCGAGTGGTCGGCCTTCCGCACCGGCATCGCGTTGCTGCCGATGACCCTGCTGCTGATGATCGGGTCGGCGCGGGCCGGCGCGCTGTCGGCACGGATCGGCCCGCGGTTGCCGCTCACCATCGGGCCGGTGATCGCCGCTGTCGGTCTGCTGCTGCTGCGCGGCATCGGACCGGGCGCGTCGTACTGGCGCGACGTGCTGCCCGGGGTGCTGCTCTTCGGCATCGGGCTGACCCTGGTGGTGGCGCCGCTGACCTCGTCGGTGCTGGCCGCCGTGCAGGACCGGTTCTCCGGGGTGGCCAGCGGGTTCAACAACGCCGCGTCCCGGGCCGGCGGCCTGCTCGCGGTGGCGGCGCTGCCGCTGCTGGTCGGGCTCTCCGGCGGCGGCTACGAGCAGAAGGCCGAGCTGACCGACGCGTTCCGGGGAGCGATGGAGTGGTGCGCCGGGCTGCTCGTGGCCGGCGCGGTGCTGGCCCTCGTGCTGGTCCACCGACCGCCCCGGGAAGCCCCGCCGTCGCAGCCCTGCCAATCGCTGCCCGCCGCCACGCCCCCGAGGTAGCGAACCAACTCGGGGGCGTGGCGCCTGAGATCAGCGCCGGGCGCGGTTGACGGCGCTGGTGACCGCCTTGATCGACGCGGTGACGATATTGGCGTCGGTGCCGACACCCCAGACCGTCTTCCCGTCCACCTCACACTCCACATACGCGGCGGCCTGCGCGTCACCGCCGGAGGAGAGCGCGTGCTCGTGGTAGTCGAGCACCCGTACACCCACCTCGACCGACTGGAGCGCGTTGACGTACGCGTCGATCGGGCCGTTGCCGACCGCGGTGAGGGACTGCTGCTCGCCGCCCACCCCGACCTGGGCCTCGATCTCGACCTTGCCGTCGGCCGTGCCGATCGTGTAGCCGGCCAGCCGGACCGCCGGGTCGGGCTGGTGGTCGAGCAGGTAGTGCGTTGCGAAGATCTCCCACATGGCGGCCGGGTCGACCTCGCCGCCGTCGTGATCGGTGACCTGCTGCACCACCCCGGAGAACTCGATCTGGAGCCGGCGCGGCAGGTCCAGTTGGTGCTCGCTCTTCATGATGTACGCGACGCCGCCCTTGCCGGACTGCGAGTTGACCCGGATGACGGCCTCGTAGGTGCGGCCCAGGTCCTTGGGGTCGATCGGCAGGTACGGCACCGCCCAGGTGTGCTCGTCCACTCCTACGCCGGCCGCCTTCGCATCGGCGGCGAGGGCGTCGAAGCCCTTCTTGATGGCGTCCTGGTGGGAGCCGGAGAAGGCGGTGTAGACCAGGTCACCCGCGTACGGGTGGCGCTCGTGCACCGGCAGTTGGTTGCAGTATTCGACAGCTCGCCGGATCTCGTCGATGTTCGAGAAGTCGATCATCGGGTCGATGCCCTGGGAGAAGATGTTGAGCCCCAGGGTCACCAGGTCGACGTTGCCGGTGCGCTCACCGTTGCCGAACAGGCAGCCCTCGATGCGGTCCGCACCGGCCAGCAGGCCCAGCTCGGCGGCGGCCACGCCGGTGCCCCGGTCGTTGTGCGGGTGCAGACTCAGCACCACGCTGTCCCGGCGCGGCAGGTGCCGGTGCATCCACTCGATCGAGTCGGCGTACACGTTGGGGGTGGCCATCTCGACGGTGGCCGGCAGGTTGATGATCAACGGCCGGTCGGGGGTCGGGTCGATCACCTCGATCACCCGGGAGCAGACCTCCAGCGCGTACTCCAGCTCGGTGCCCGTGTACGACTCCGGCGAGTACTCGTAGAAGATCTCCGTGTCCGGGGTGTGGATCTCCGCGTACTTCTGGCAGAGCCGCGCCCCGGTGGTGGCGATGTCGGCGATGCCGTCCCGGTCCAGACCGAAGACCACCCGCCGCTGGAGGGTGGAGGTCGAGTTGTAGAAGTGCACGATGGCCCGCTTCGCGCCGCGCAGCGACTCGAACGTCCGGTCGATCAGGTGCTCCCGGCACTGGGTGAGCACCTGGATGGTGACGTCGTCCGGGATCATGTCGTCTTCGATCAGCTGCCGGACGAAGTCGAAGTCGGTCTGGCTGGCCGACGGGAAGCCGACCTCGATCTCCTTGTAACCCATCTGGACCAGCAGCTGGAACATCCGACGCTTGCGCTCCGGCGACATCGGGTCGATCAGGGCCTGGTTGCCGTCGCGGAGATCCACCGCGCACCAACGGGGGGCGGCCTCGACAGTGCGGGTGGGCCAGGTGCGGTCCGGCAGCTCGACCCGGAACTGCTCCTGGTACGGCTGGTAGCGGTGGTACGGCATCCGGCTGGGGCGCTGCCGGGCGATCGGATCGGTCTCAGCGTCGGTGACAGGTTGAGCCATCTCGGAGTGCTCCCTGGAACATGTGGCGTCAGCAGATCGGAAGGTGTCGGCGAAGTGCCGGGCGACGGTGCGCGGCGGTGCCGAAAAGAAACTCGGATGTGCTGGACGGCGCGATGCGACTCCGCGACGAGGTGCCGGCCGGTCAGGCCTCGTCGCGGCAGCTAAGGAGGAGCAGCGCCTGCCACATGACCACGTCACCCTACGTGATGGAAAGGGGCGTGGGAAGGCTGGTCCGGACTATGGGACCGACGTCATCGTCGGCTCCGGGGCCTGGGAACCCAGCCTCGGGGTCCGTCCGGCCCAGGCCACCGCGGGTACGATCGCCAGCCCGACCAGTACGAAGATCGCTGCGGCCGGTAACCATCCCCACCCGCCGGTGGTCACCCCGAGCGCGGTCAATCCCGCCGGAGCGATCAGGTACTGCACCTGGGAGCCGAGCCGGAACGCCCCCACGTACGCGCCGCGCTGGTCGGCCGGCGGCAGGGTGGCGGTGAGCCCCCAGGCGCCCGCCGACTCGATCAGCTCGGCCAGGATCAGCAGCGTCGCGGCGGTCACCAGCACCACCACGGTGAGCATGCCCCGGGTGAGCCCGGAGATCGGCAGAACCAGGCAGAACAGGGCGATCAGCAGCGCGCCCCTGCGAGACGCCCTTGCCGCGCCCGCGGCGGTGTCGGCGCCCCGGCTCGCGCGTACCTGGAGCAGCACGATCAGGACCGTGTTGAGCAGCACCAGAGCGGCGATCACGGTCTTCGGAGCGTCGGTGTGGGTGAGGATCCAGAGCGGCATCACTGTCAGGTAGAGCGTCTGGTGCGCGGTGAGCAGCCCGGAGAGCAGGGACACCGCCATGAACGGACGGTCCCGCAGCACGGCGAGCCGGCTCATCGGCTCCGCCGCTCGGGCGACCTGCGGCAGCCGGGGCAGTCGCCGCACGAACAAGGCCGTGACCAGGAAGACCGTCGCGATGAACCAGACCATCCCCCGGTACGCCTCGATCGTGTCCACCGCCAGCACCACGCCGCTGAGCACCGCACCGAGCCCGAAGCCCACGTTCAACGACGACCGCTGGTACGCCATCGCCGTGACCCGTTCGGCCGGGGCGAGTGCGTTGATCGAGTAGACCTGTACGGCCACGCCGCTCGCGGATTCCACGGCGGCCAGCGCCACCACCACTGCGAGGAATCCGGCGAAGCCGCCCACGAACGGGTAGGTCGCGAAGAGCGCGGCGTTCAGCACCAGCCCGACCAGCCAGACCCTCTGCGGCCCGTACCGGTCGGTGAGTCCGCCCAGCGGCACGGTGCCCAGTAACGACACCCCCGCCGAGATGGACAGGCCCAGCCCGACCTGAGCGGCGCTCAGCCCCAGCGCCCGGGTGAAGAACACGGCGCTGCCGGCGTGGAACAGGCCGCTGCCGACGGCGTAGACCATGGCCTGCACGGCCAGCGCACGGGTCAGACCGGCCGGCGGTACGACGTTCGCGACAGCGGTACGGATGGTGTCTCTGGTCCCCATGGCAGGGGAGTGAACCGTGCCCCCACGAGGACGGTCGAGCCTTTTAGGCTGGATCGAATCCTGCTCCCGGGGAGGGCGCGTGTCCGAGTTGCGGTTCAGCCTGGCCGACGTGGCGGGCGTGCGGCTCGCCGTGTCGCCGGTCAACGAGACGGTCATGAGCATGTGGGCGCTGGCAAGCCCGGTTTACCACGCGGTGCACCTGCCCTGGATCGACCGCGCCCGGGTGACCCTGCGCCGCCCCGAGGTGGCCGCCCGGGTCGGACCGCTGACGGAGCTGGCCCGGTCGCGTTGCTGGCTGCCCGACTTCCTCACCCCGGCTGCCCGACCAAACGTGGAGATGGCCGAGCAGCTCGACCAGATCGCCGCGACACCGCCGGCCGTGGTGGTCCAGGACCTGCTGGCGACCACCCCGCGCCGGCCGTTGAGTCCGTTCGGGCAGGCGCTGCTCGCCGACCCCCGCGGGCTGCTGCCGCAGCTCGTCGACGCGGTGCAGGTGTGGTACGACGAGGCGATCGCCCCGGACTGGCCGCGGATGCGGGCGCTGCTCGACGCCGACGTGGCGTACCGCGCCGCCCAACTCGCCGAGAGCGGCGCCGGTCGGTTCTTCGAACAGCTCCACCCGAGCCTGCGCTGGCTCGGCGACCGGGTGGTCAGCGACGACCCGTTCGAGCGGACCTTCGACCTGCGCGGTCGCGGCCTGGCCCTGAACCCGACGATGTTCACCGAGCGGCGCGTGCTGTGGAACCTGCTGGAGGATTCACTGCCGGCCGGCGCGTACCCGGTCCGGGCGGTCGGGACGCTCTGGGAGACGGCCGCGCCGCCGCCCGGCGACCCGCTGGCCCGGGTGATCGGCCCCGGCCGGGCCGCGCTGCTGCACCTGCTCGACACGGCGATCACCACCACCGACCTGGCCCGGCGCACCGGCATGTCCGCCGGAAACGTCTCCCAGCACCTGGCCGCACTGCACGCCGCCGGCCTGGTCGGCCGGTCCCGACAGGGCCGGCACGTGCTCTATCGCAACACCGACGCCGCCGGGGTTCTGCTGCGGGCCAGCCGCGGCGGGTAGGTCGGTGACCGGTCAGCCGAGCAGCAGGTCGGCCAACGGTCGGCGGCGGCGCAGCCCGGTCTCCTCGGCGACGAGATCCGCCGGCAGGCTGAGAGGGTCGCCGAGTTGCCCGACGACGAGCACCGCGTACGGCCGCACGTCGGCGGGAAGGTGCAGGTCACAGGCGAGCCCAGCGCGGTCCACGGTCAGCACCTGCCGTACGTGCAACCCCAGCGCGGTGGCCTGCACGGTGAGGTGAGCGACCGCCTGACCGAGGTCGTACGCGATCCCGTCGGCCGCCGCCGCGTCCGGGTCGACGTGCGCGGCGAGCAGCAGCGCGGCGGCCCGGTGCGCCCAGCGTTGGTCGGGTTCGGGCAGGTTGACCAGGATGCGCTTCCACGTGTCGTCGTTTCGGTAGCCGAGGGTGAACCGCCAGGGCTGACGGTTGCCCAGGGAAGGTGCCCAGCGGGCCGCCTCCAACAGGGAGGACGCGTCGGCCGCGCTCAGTTCCTCGGTCGGATGGAACGCCAGCGGACTCCAGCGGTAGGCGAGCAGGGGGGTGAGGTCGGCCATAAGACGGATCGTCCCGTATGGGTGATTCGTCGCCCAGGATGGGGTGGGTTAAATGTGGGCAAGGCCACCCGTAACGGGACGAAGATCAGGGCGTTCCCGCGCTCGGGCTCTCCGACGGGTCCGGGGTCGGTGGCGCTGCGGTGCCCAGCGGCTCCCGATCGACCACCACCGGCCCGGCCAGTTGCACGGTGGCCGGCGCCGCGGCGGGCGGAGCGGCCAGCCTCAACGTCCCGGCCCCGGTCCGGACGCCGGTCGGCGTGCCGTCCCGGTCGTAGCAGTAGATGCCCACGTCCAGCGGGGCGTTGAGCGACGCCGAGGTGGAGTCCACCGAGTAGCAGGCGCCGGTGATGCCCTCGGGCGCGGTGGCCGGGGCGACCGCCAGGGGAGCGCGTCGGTCGGTGAGCACATCCAGCCAGTCGGTGAACGGGTGCTGGACCCGGGGGTCCAGCCGGCGCGGGATCGCCTCGTCGCGCTCACCCAGGCGTACGCAACTCGCCGACTCGGCATGACCAGCCGAGGGCAGGGCGCACTGGAACAGCCCGTCGGCCGTGTTGGCCATCGAGACATCCGCGGTGCCACCCAACGCGCCGCCCGGCACGTCGACCCGCCAGCTGCCGTCGTTCGCGCTGGTGAACACGATGGTGCGATCCGGTTGACCCGCCCGGCTGTACACGTACTGGGCCACCAGGTGACGGTCCTGAGCCGCCGCGGCCAGCGCGGCCAGCTCGTCCCGCGTGGCATCCACCTCGACCGGCCCCGAATCGGCGGGCGGTGGAGCCGGTGGCTGTTCACTGGTGCAGGCGGTCAGGAGCACCGGCAGGGCGAGAACGAACGGCCCGAGCACGCGGCCGGCCGAGCGGATGAGGACGGGCACCGGCCCATTCTGGTGGGTACCGGCGGTTGGTGGGTGCCGACGCGGACCGCGCTCGTCCCGGCGTGTCGGGCAGGACCGTTCCCGCGTACCGCCCGACCTGGTGGGACCGGCCTGGCGGGCGCCGGGCGGGCCGGATGGTGGGATCACCTGACCCGGCGTCGTTACCCGCCGGATACCCTCAAGTGGTTCGACACGCGCCGCCGGCCCCGGTTCCGGCGGCGTCGGCACGCTCAGGGTCGCTGGGAGGGAGTGCACGTCGTGGCACTCGTGGTGCAGAAGTACGGCGGGTCCTCCGTCGCCAACGCCGAGCGGATCAAGCGGGTGGCCGAGCGCATCGTCGCCGCCCGCAAGGCCGGCGACGACGTGGTGGTGGTGGTCTCCGCGATGGGGGACAGCACCGATGAGCTCCTCGACCTGGCCAACCAGGTCAGTCCGTTGCCGCCGGGCCGCGAGCTGGACATGCTGCTCACCGCCGGGGAGCGGATCTCCATGGCGCTGCTCGCCATGGCCATCCACAACCTGGGGTACGAAGCCCGCTCGTTCACCGGCTCACAGGCCGGCGTGATCACCACCTCGGTGCACGGCCGCGCGCGGATCATCGACGTCACCCCCGGGCGGCTCAAGGGCGCGCTCGACGAGGGTTCGGTCGTCATCGTGGCCGGCTTCCAGGGCGTCTCCCAGGACACCAAGGACGTCACCACGCTGGGCCGGGGTGGTTCGGACACCACCGCGGTGGCGCTCGCCGCAGCCCTGCACGCCGACGTCTGCGAGATCTACACCGACGTGGACGGCATCTTCACCGCCGACCCGCGGATCGTCCCCAACGCCCGGCACATCCAGCAGATCACCTACGAGGAGATGCTGGAGCTGGCCGCCTGCGGCGCGAAGGTGCTGCACCTGCGTAGCGTGGAGTACGCCCGCCGGGCGGGGTTGCCGATCCACGTCCGTTCGTCATACTCGACCAACACCGGCACGATGGTCACCGGATCGATGGAGGACCTTTCCGTGGAGCAGGCACTGATCACCGGGGTCGCGCACGACCGCAGCGAGGCCAAGATCACGATCGTCGGCGTGCCCGACGAGCCCGGTGCCGCCGCGCGGATCTTCGACACCGTCGCCAGCGCCGAGATCAACCTCGACATGATCGTGCAGAACGTCTCCACCGAGGGCACCGGCCGGACGGACATCTCGTTCACCCTGCCCAAGGCCGACGGGCCCACCGCGATGGCGGCGCTCAGCAAGATCCAGGAGCCGGTCAAGTTCAAGGGCCTGCTCTACGACGACCACGTCGGCAAGGTCTCGCTGATCGGCGCGGGCATGCGCTCGCACCCCGGTGTGGCGGCCGGCTTCTTCGCCGCGCTCGGCGCAGCCGGGGTCAACATCGAGATGATCTCCACCTCCGAGATCCGGGTCTCCGTCGTCTGCCGGGACACCGACCTCGACGCCGCCGTCCGCGCCATCCACGACGCGTTCGAGCTCGGCGGCGACACCGAAGCCGTGGTCTACGCGGGGACGGGTAGGTAGCGCCGATGACGGCGCTGCCCACCCTCGCCGTGGTCGGAGCTACCGGTGCCGTCGGCACCGTGATGTGTGAGCTGCTCACCGGGCGGCGCAACGTCTGGGGTGAGATCCGGCTGCTCGCCTCCGAGCGCTCCGTCGGCCGGCGGGTGCGCTGCCGGGGCGAAGAACTCGTCGTCCAGGCGCTGACCCCCGAAGCGTTCGACGGGGTCGACGTGGCCATGTTCGACGTGCCCGACGAGGTCTCCGCCGAGTGGGCACCGATCGCCGTCGCCCGGGGCGCGATCGCTGTCGACAACTCCGGCGCGTTCCGGATGGACCGCGACGTCCCGCTGGTCGTTCCCGAGATCAACCCCGAGCAGGTCCGCAACCGGCCCCGGGGCATCATCGCCAACGCCAACTGCACCACCCTCGCGATGATCGTCGCGGTCGCGCCGCTGCACCGGGAGTACGGCCTACGAGAGTTGGTGCTCGCCTCCTACCAGGCGGTCTCCGGAGCCGGTCAGTCCGGCGTCGACATCCTGCACGACCAGCTCACCAAGGTCGCCGGCGATCGGACGCTGGGCTCGCGCACCGGCGACGTACGCCAGGCGGTCGGCGACGACCTGGGCCCGTTCCCGGCACCAATGGCGCTCAACGTGGTCCCGTGGGCCGGCTCCCCTGCGGACAGCGGCTGGTCATCGGAAGAGATGAAGATCCGCAACGAGTCGCGGAAGATCCTCGGCCTCCCCGACCTCAAGGTCTCCGCCACCTGCGTCCGGGTGCCTGTGGTCACCGCGCACTCGGTGGCCGTACACGCGGTCTTCGCCACCGAGGTCGACGCCGAAGGCGCCCGCGAGGCCCTCCGCAACGCCCCCGGGGTCATCCTGGTCGACGACCCGGCAGCCGGGGAGTTCCCGATGCCGATCGACGCCGTCGGCACCGACCCGTCCTGGGTCGGGCGGATCCGTCGCGCCCTGGACGACCCCCGCGCCCTCGACTTCTTCGTCACCGGCGACAACCTCCGCAAGGGCGCGGCCCTCAACACCGCCCAGATCGCCGAACTCCTAGCCAAGGAACTGAAGAGCGCCTGACCCCCGCCCGGTCTGGTCCGCCCGGGCTCGGTCCGCCCGGCCTGGTCCGCGTGGCCCTGCCGCGCTCGGTCCGTTCCGTCCGGGCTCGGTCCGGCCTTGCCGCGCCCGGCTTGGTCCGCGCGGCCCTGCCGCGCTCGGTCCGTTCCGTCCGGTCCTGCGCGGCCCTGCCGCGCTCGGTCCGGTCCGTCCGGTCCTGCGCGGCCCTGCCGCGCTCGGTCCGTTCCGTCCGGTCCTGCGCGGCCCTGCCGCGCTCGGTCCGGTCCGTCCGGTCCTGCGCGGCCCTGCCGCGCTCGGTCCGTTCCGTCCGGTCCTGCGCGGCCCTGCCGCGCTCGGTCCGGTCCGGTCCTGCGCGGCCCTGCTTGCGCTCGGTCCGGCCCTGCCGGCGCTCGACGATCGTGCATATTGGGGCTTTTGGCCCGATTTCATCGGGCGGTCAGGTGACTGAAGGTTCCCCGATCTGTAGATCTTGGACACTTTCCGTTCCGACCGAACTGTGCTGTCCCGATACATGTGTCAAGGGGAAGTCCCGATAGATGTGTCAGGTGTTGTTGATCAGGCTGCTCGGGTGAGGGTGGTGTAGGTGCGGTCGGGGGTGAGGTGGAAGTGGCCGAGGGGTTGGCCGTCGTGGTGGTAGATGGTGATGCGGTTGTGGTCGCGGATGGCGGTGACGGTGGTGCCGGCGTGGGTGGTGCCGACGCTGGTGCGGTGTCCGGCGACGCGGATGGCGCCGGTGTTGGCGACGAGGCAGTGGTGCAGGGTGGCGTCGGTTTGTATGGGCAGGCTGGTTGGTCCGCCGAGGCTGGGTGCGTTTGTCCATGCCTGGGCGGGGGTGGTGCGTCGTGGTAGGGCGCTGTGGCGTCGTTGGGTGTTGTAGTAGCGGCGGTAGACGTCCAGTAGGTTCTGCAGCTCGGCGCGGGTGCCGGGGGTGGGTTGGGTGGTCAGCCATTTTTTGAGGGTTTGGTGGTGGCGTTCGACTTTGCCGCAGGTTTGTGGGTGGTAGGGGCTGGAGTTGATCGGTCGGACGTTGTGCTCCAGGAGGCACTGAACGAACGTGGAGATTGATCCGGGTCGGGTTAGTCGGCTGGTGAACGCGGTGCCGTTGTCGGACAGCACGATCGCGGGGACGCCGTACTCGGTGAAGGCTTGCCTGAGCGCGGTGAGGGCGCCTTCGGCGGTCTCCGCGGACGCCGCGTGACAGCCGACGAGGGTTCGGGTGCAGTCGTCTAGGACGTCGAAGACCGCGGCGAGGCTGCCGTCGGCGAGCCGGACGTTCGTGGCGTCGATCTGGTAGCAGTCCCGGGGCCGGGCATAGACGAAGCGCCGAAACGAGCTGCGCGGCCGTTTCGCCGGGTTCCGCTCGAGCAGGTCATGCCGGGCCAGGACCCGGTTGATCGTTGACCGTGCGGGCACCCGCCACCCGGGACTGGTAGCGGCGTGCAGCGCGATCAGGGCGTCGCGGATGAAGTCGGCCCCGTTGTCCAGACCGAGATCGGCGCGCAGCTTGCAGATCCAGGCGTCCAACTCCGGTGGCGTCACCCGCGGACTGCTCAGCGGCCGCCGGGACCCCTCACGCCACTCGCCCACGTCCCGGATCCGCGCCTGATGCCGGTACACGGTACGCACCGACACACCATGCTCACGCGCGAACTCGGCCGCGTTGATCCGCACCCCAGCAGCCAACTGGGCATCGAGCAGGTTCATGACACGCCGCCGAGAAGCCATGCCCGGCACCATCTACCAGCACACCCAAGATCCCTACCAACTGACACATGTATCGGGACTTCAACACTGACAGATGTCATGGGACTGAATAGTTCCGACCGAACGGAAAGTGTCCAAGATCTACGCTGGAAGGGTCCAGCGAGGGCCGGCGGCCATCGAGCTGATCTAGTGGCCGCCGCTCGGCGCGCCCCCTCTGGCTGCAGCGCAGGCTGCGCCTGCACTACCGCCTGCCCCACGCGGACAGCGTGGACGTGCGCAGCGGCCGATCAGGCGGCGGACAGGTGCACGCCGTCTCGGCCCTGGCGTTTCACCGCGTAGAGGGCCTGGTCGGCTCTTCTCAGGGTGCGTTCGGGAGTTTCGCCGGGGCGGGGCAGCGCGACACCCACGCTGATCGTGCGGCCGATGCGTCGGGCCGCCTCGGTCAGCCGTTCGGCGATCCGGACCGCCTCCTCCGGGCGGCTCACCTCGATCACCGCCACGAACTCGTCGCCGCCGATCCGGTACAACTCGTCGCCGTGCCGCAGCGCCGCCTCCAGCGCCCGGGCCAACCCGACCAGCACCCGGTCGCCGGCCTGGTGGCCGTACGTGTCGTTCACGGTCTTGAAGCCGTCCACGTCGATCGCCAGCAGGGCCGTACGCCCGGGGGTGGCCTCCGCGATCCGCTGCCCGAACGGGCCGGTGTGCCGCAACCCGGTCAGCGGGTCGGAGCTGGCCTGCTCCCGCAGCCGGGCCAGCGTGCGCAGCCGGTCCACGCTCGTCCAGGCCTGCCCGGCGAGCAACTCCATCAGGCTGACCGTGGTCGGGTCCGGGCGCAGCTCACGTTCGTCGGCGACCAGCAACATCCCACCGGCGTCCGTCGGCCCGACCGGCACGGCAACCAGCGTGCGTACCCCCGCCCGGGTCAGTGCACGGTAGTCCTCGGTCGGGGGATGCCCGGCCTCGCCCAGCGTGTACCCGGCGCCGTACCGGTGTGCCCGGTCGACCATCCGGTCCAGGGCGGCTGGACCTGCCCCGGCCAGCTCGGCACGGATCCGGGTCTCCAGGTCGCCCGGTGTCGCCGGGGACGGGCCGAGCTGACCGCCGATCAGCAGCAGCGCGGTGGAGAGAGTGGAGACCTCCCGTGCGGCGCGGGCCGCCGCCCGCATCACCTCTGCCTCGGTCGCCGCTGAGGAGAGCGCGGCGGTGTGCCGGAGCAGTTTCTCGCTGCGGCTCTCCGCTGGTGGGCCACCGAGGGCGGCGATCCGTGCGCCGAGCCCGTCGGCCACCCGCTGCGCGGTCTCCCGCCACGGCTCCAGGTCGGTCGGCTCACTCCACTGCAGGTCGAGTACGCCGACCGCCCGGCCCGTCGGGTCGAGCACCGGTACGCACAGTTCGGCGGTCACGTCCGGGCGTATCGGTAGGTAGTCCGGGTCGACGGTGACGTCCGGGACGACGGCGGGAACGCCGGTGGCGTACACCCGGCCGACGATGCCGGTCTGTGCCGGCACGGTGGCGAAGACCTGCCAGGCCCCGGTCGCCGCGACGCAGCGCAGGCGGTCGTGGACCGCGAGCAGCACGGAGATGGTCGCCCGGGTGTGGCGGGACAGCGCGGTGACCGTCCAACGACACGCCTCTGGCGTGCTCGACGCCATCGGCAGGCGGACGGTGACGTCACGGATGACTCGCTGATGATCCACTCGCACGTCGTTCCAGGTAGGGGAGGGGCCCGGCCGACGCCGAACCGCTCGATCAAGCGTACTCACGGCGGCGGGGACCGGCCCGTCTTCGTACACACGTGCTATCCACAGGCTGTGGACGCGGCCTGTGGACGCCTGCCTACCAGCGCCGGCGCCGGTAACCAGGTCTCCGGGATGCCGTGCCTGGCGATAGCGTGGACCGTCCCGGCGCCGAGGAGGCGAGCCGGCGCTCATCGCCCAGCTCAGTGATCACACCTGACCACCGGCAACCATGACGACCGCGAGTCGAAGCGCTCGTCCCCGGCAGCGACGGTGGCCAGCTCGGCGAGGAACAGCTCGGCTGACCCACCGGCTCGCTGCTCGGCCGTGCGCCGGTGCCGTCAACCGAGTAGGAACTCGCGCAACACCGGGGCCAGCGTCGTCGGCGGCACGTCGTGGTAGCCGCCGTCGAGGCTGACGGACCGGCCGCCCGGGACGGCCTCGGCCGCCGCCCGGCTCGCGTCCCGCAGCCACTGTGGACTGCCGGTGCTGTCTACTCCGAGGGTCGGCGCGGTGATGGTCGCCAGCCGGTCGGCGGGGAATCGCCCGCCGGCGGTGACGATCGCGTCGTACACCAGGGTGTGCGCGACCGCCGTCAGCCCGCCCCACATCGGTTGCGACCGCATCCCGGTGATCTGCTCGGCCGGCAGCCCCACCGAGGCGCTGAGGAAGGTCTCCACCGCGCTGTCGCGGTCGTCGGCGGCGATCAGCTCGATGAGCTGCGGGGTGATGTCCTTGCGAACGCCCACGTGCGAACCGACCTGAAACGGTGGCTCGAACAGGACCAACCCGGTCACCGGCAGGCCCTGGGCGGTGGCGAGGGCGGCCAGGACTGCACCGGAGGAGATGCCGTAGACGGCGGCTGAACCACCAGCCGCCGCGATCAGGGCGGCCAGGTCGTCGATCTCGCGACCGACCTCGTACGGTGCTGTGTCGCCGCTGTAGCCGCGCCCCCGACGGTCGTAGCCGAAGGCGGTGAAATCCGGCGCCAACGCTGCACCCAGGTCGCGGGTCGCGTTGCGATCACTGAACGCGCCACCGACCAGGATGACCGCCGGCCCGGCACCGGACCGCTCGAACGCGATGGGCGTGCCGTCCGCCGATCGCACCTGCTCCACCACGGGTGTCGGTCCGCTCACGATGCCCCCTGTCCACGTTGACTGTCCTGTCCTTTCTAGACCCTCGGTCCGACACTGTCCGCCAGACCGCGGTAAACGGTGATCGATTCCGGTTTCGGCGTACGCGCTGCTCCGATGTGCTGCTCGGGTCGACCGGTCGGCGTCCGGATGAGAGGCTGTCGGGGCGGGGGGCCGTGCTCAACCGCCGCCATCCGCGACACTTCCGACGGCGTCAGTCGGCGGCCCGGTCGACCCAGAGGCCGGGCACCGTACGCGCCGATTCTCACGAGGAGATCCATGTTCATACCCGGGATGCGTCGGGCCGCTGTCGGCCTGACCGCGCTCGCGGTGGCCGCTTTCGGCGCGGTCGCCACCAGCCCTGAGCAAGCCGACGCGCGGCCGAAGCCGGTCGACGTCACCCTGCTCGCCCTGAACGACTTCCACGGCAACCTCGAACCGCCGAGCGGGTCCAGCGGCACCATCGCCGGGCAGACCGCCGGCGGTGTCGAGTACCTGGCCACCCACCTGGCCGAGCTGCGCGCCGCCGCCAAGAAGAAGAACACCATCACGGTCGCCGCCGGTGACCTGATCGGCGCCTCGCCGCTGCTCTCGGCGGCGTTCCACGACGAGCCGACCATCGAGGCGCTCAACATGGCCGGGCTGGACTACGCCAGCGTCGGCAACCACGAGTTCGACGAGGGCGCGACCGAGTTGCTGCGAATCCAGAACGGCGGCTGCCACCCGGTGGACGGCTGCGGCGACGGCACCCCGTACCGGGGGGCCGATTTCCAGTACCTGTCCGCGAACGCCTTCAAGACCGCGACCGGCAAGCCGCTGATGGCGCCGTACGCGATCCACAAGGTGCAGGGCGTCAAGGTCGGCTTCATCGGCATGACCCTGGAGGGCACCCCGCAGATCGTCAGCCAGCAGGGTGTCGCCGGCCTCACCTTCGCCGACGAGGCGGACACCGCCAACCGGTACGCTCGCGAGCTGCGCCACAAGGGCGTGGAGGCGATCGTCGTCCTGCTGCACGAGGGCGGCACCCAGGCGGCGACCGGTGGGATCAACGACTGCGTCGGCATGACCGGCCCCATCGTGGACATTGCCAACCGGATGGACCCGTCGATCGACGTGGTGGTCAGCGGGCACACCCACCAGGCGTACAACTGCAACATCAACGGCAAGCTGGTCACCAGCGCCAGTTCGTTCGGTCGCCTGGTCACCGATATCGACCTCAAGATCGATCGCCACAGCGGGGACGTGGTCTCCGCCGCCGCGAACAACGTCGTGGTCACCCGCGACGTCGCCAAGGACCCGCGGCAGACCGCGCTGATCAACCGGTACAAGACGGTGCTCGGCCCGGTCGCCGGACGCCAGGTCGGCGTGACCACCCAGGCGATCACCCGGAGCCAGGAAACCCTCTTCGGTACGAGTCTGGGCGAATCGCCACTGGGCAACCTGATCGCCGACGCGCAGCTCGCCGCCACCGACGACGAACAGAACGCGGTCGCCGCCTTCATGAACCCGGGCGGGGTGCGGGCCGACCTCGACGCCGGCCCGGTCACCTACGAGGAGGCGTTCACGGTCCAGCCGTTCGCCAACAACCTGGTGACACTGGACCTGACCGGCGCGCAGCTCTACTGCGTCCTGGAGCAGCAGTTCGTCACCGGTCGGACCCTGTACCCGTCGGCCACGGTGGGCTACGTGGTCGACCCGGACGGCACCACCGGCACGGTCGCCGACCCGTGCGCCGGCACCCGCGTGGTCCGCGGCAGTCTCACCTTCGCGGGCACCCCGGTCGACACCGCCACCACCTACCGGGTGACTGTGAACAACTTCCTGGCTGGCGGCGGTGACGGCTTCAGCGCCCTCACCGGCGGCACGAACCTGGTCACCGGCCAGATCGACCTGGACGCGTTCGTGGACTACCTGACCGCTCAGTCGCCGGTCTCCGCACCGACCCTGGACCGGATCCGCACCACCGCCGAGGTCCCCGCCGCCTGACGGCCGACCCCGCGATATCGGGCCCCGGAGCACCAGCTCCGGGGCCCGACCCGTCCAGGTACCTGGGTCTGAGGTCAGGCCAGGGTGGGTGTGCGGGCGGGGGACGCCGGGGCGGCGGTGACCAGGCCGTCCTGCTCGGTGGTGAGCAGCCGGCGCAGGGAGAGCGCGACCAGCGAGGCGACCAGGCAGCCGCCGACCACGAACGCCACCCAGACCATGCCGTTGGCGGCGCCGATCAGCGGGCCGGCGGTCACCGGGCCGATCACCCCACTGATTCCGAAGATCATCGAACTCATCGCGTTGTACCGGCCACGTAGCTCGTCGGTGGCCAGCGCGTTGGTCAGTGCGGGCATCACCGGGGACAGCATCGTCTCGCCGAAGCCGAAGATCGCCGAGCAGAGCACCACGAAGAGGGCGGCCAGCACGGCACTCTCACCACTGACCAGTCCGGCCGCGCCCAGCACCAACCACGCGGCGGCGAACACCGCCCCCACCACCGCCAACGCCCGGGTGCGGCTGCGCCCCTCGATGCGGCGGATCACCACCAGCTGCGCGAGCACGATCATCACGGTGTTGGCCGCGAGCGCCCAGGCCACGACCCGCGGGTTCACCTCGGCCACCCGCACCGCGAACGCGGCGAAGCCCACCTCCACCTGCGCGTACCCGCAGGTGGTGAGGATCAACCCGAAGATCACCAGGCGCCGGAACGGGCGATCACGCAGCACCGTCAGATAGCCGCCGGGCGACGGCTCGTCGACGCCTCGACGTTTGCCGAGTCGGTGACCCACGCCGGGCAGGGTGAGCAGGATCAGCGCCGGCATCAGGTAGGTCACCGCGTCCAGCACGTAGATCGTCTGGAAGGTGCCGGGCCGGGCGGTGTCGACGATCGCGCCGGAGGTCATACCGCCGATGCCGATGCCGAGGTTGAGCAGGGCGAAGTTCAGCCCGAAGACGCGCTGCCGCTCATCGTCGTCGGTCAACGACGCGAGGATGGTGTTCTGCCCGGACCAGATCGCCGAACTGCCGATGGCGATCACCGTCATCACCAGCAGGGCCGAGCCGGTCGAGTGGACCAGCGCGAGCGAGCCGGTGCCGATCGCCTCGATCAGCAGACACGGGACGACCACCCGGCGGGCGCCGATCCGGTCGATCAGCGTCCCGCCCAGCGGCGACAGGGCCAGGGTGACCACGCCGTACCAGCCGATGACGAGCCCGGCACGGGTGTCGGTGAGCCCGCGTACGTCGGTCAGGTAGATGAACAGGAACGGCAGGGTCAGACCCCGCCCGACCGCCGACAGCAGGGTGCCGAGGAGGAGCCGGCGAGCTTCCGAACGGCGGGGCAGGGCACGACGCAGCATGCCGGCATTCTGTTCGGTGGGTCTGACGCCGCGCGAATCGTTTTGACCACGCCTCGCGCTCACCAGGACCGTCGGGTGACCAATCCCACGCTGATCCACTCACCGTGGTCGCGGTCGGTGGGTGTCCGCCTGGTCTGCGATGCTGGCGCGATGACCGGGACCTGGCGACACCTGCCCGCTACCGCCCGCGCCATCGCGGTGACCGCCACGACGGCCGTCGCCGCCGCCCAGGCACGCGACGGTGGGGCGTACGACGAGGCGGTCAGCGGTCTCGCCGCGGACGAGCGTTCCGGCCTGGTGCTCGGCGCGGTGGTCCGGTTGCTGCTGGAGGAGAGCCATCCGGACGGGTTGACCGGCGACGACATCCGGCAGGTGCTGACCCGCTGCGTGCAGGAGTCCGTGCGGTGGCGTTCGGATGTCGACCCGCACGTGGTGCTCGTCCTGCTGGCCGGCGCATTGGGGGTGTACGACCCCGACGGCGACGAGTCACCGCCGGACGCGGGGGCCCTGGCCCGACACGCCCCGCTGCTCGTGGCCGACCTGTTGGCGGCGACGAGCGTGCCGTTGGACGACTACCTGGCCGCCGCGTTCGCCGAGATCGAGCGCACCGAGCGGCAGGACTGACCGGCGCACGAGCGCCACTGGGAAGGCGCGGAACTCCCTACGTACCTGGGAACGGGAGCGACACACGGCGTACCCGGAAGTGGCCCGGTCGTTCGGACCGGACCACTTCCTCGCGGTCATTCCAGGTTCCAGGCGTCCGTCTCTGGTGTTCCTTGCGCACCCTCGTCAGACACTTGTGCGCTGGCGAGTGTCCTGCCGGAGGCATCGAGCGCCTGCACGACGATGCCCGCAGTGGGTCGGGGCACTGTCAACGCCGCTCCGGAGCCGCTGGCCGGAGCCCTCGCCACCTCCCGCCCGTCCTGCAGGGCGCGCACCGTGGTGGCGGCGGACGGCGTCACCACGAGCAGGAACTGCTGACCCTCGCCACCGACCGCGTCACCGTCGATCGGCACGGCCAGCACGCTTGCGGGATCGGTCGGATCCGTCGTGACGGCGAAGGAGGTGCCGGTGCTGATCACGCCGTCGGACCTTGGTTGATCGGGCTCGATCGTCACCTCGCCGACCCAGCTGCCATCGACTGCGGGAGCAGCCAGGACCGTCACCTGACCGTCCGCCACCGACGGTCCGCCGACGGTCGGGACGCCAGCAACGTGCCCGCCCCACACCACGCTCGGAAGGGCGGTCAGGCGGTAGCCCGCCGACTGGGTCCACTGATACACCAGCTCTCGGGCACGCTGCTGCGCCTTGACAGTCCCCCGTACGCGGGACATCGCGGTCGTGAACTGGGCGTCGGTGATCGGCTTGGGCGCCAGCGAGCCCGGCCCGGGAGTTATCTTGCGCGTCACCTTGCCGCAGTTGACCCGCCACCACTCGGGTCGCTGGGTCTGCGGCGTGCGGATCAGGTAGGACCCGGTCGGCTCCGAGGCCCACTGGAACTCCTTGCCGTTGAGCACCGGTGACGTGAGGAAGACGCAGCCGGCGGGTGCGATCGCCACGTGTATCGCCTTTCCCGGACCGGACGGGCCGTCCACAGCAAGGCTTTCGTAGGGCTCCAAGCCGTCGCTCGTGCCTCGAACAGAGCCGGTGCTGGCGAGCTTCTCGGCGCTGGCGTCTTTCTCGGCGACGAGCCACAGTGCGGCGCTGGGCCAGCCGGTGACAGGGTCGGGCTGGTCGCGGACGAAGGCGGCGAGCGCGATCCGTTGGTCGTCGACGTCTTCGACGAAGAGGATCTTCACCGCGTTCACCGGCACCGTCAGGTTGGGAAAGTCTCCCCGCCGCTGGGCGCCCAACAGGATGTCGGAAAGCTGGCGGACATAGCCGGTGTCCTGGGCGACGGCGCCGCGTGGCGGTGACTGAAGCAGTTTGTCCGACCAGGCCACCACGGGTGCGATGGACTCGTTCGAGTTCGCTGGTGGTGGCTGCGTGATCCGGGCCGGGCCGGCTATGGCGAAGGCTGTGCCACCCACGGAGACCACGAGGGCCAGGGCCAGCCCTCCGACGCGTTGCTGCCGCGTCCGTCGATATCGCGCCCTGACCCGACCGTACGGATCCGGCTGCGGGGTCAGCGTGCTGCTCAGCTCGGCCAGGGCCCGGCCCAGCTCCTCGTCGACCCTCATGGCGTTGCCCCGGATCTTCGACCCGCCGCCACCTACGCATCACCTTCACCAGCGCCGTCTGCACCAGATCCTCGGCATCCTGCGCCGAGCCGCTGAAGGTGGTACGCCACGCGCAAGAGATCCATGTAGCGCGTGTCGACGAACTCTCGGAAATGCTCGTCGTCAACTGCCATAAGCCCCCGCCTTGATTGGTTACCTGTCACGACCCCGTCGAGGGGCAGAAGGTTGAAAGGGGGCGGCGAGGATGGGGTCAACGTGCTCACCCAGGAAGCACTAGAGGGCACATCCATGGATCGGATGTGCCCTCTTACCTCTGGTCGGGGTGGCCGGATTCGAACCGACGACCTCTTCGTCCCGAACGAAGCGCGCTACCAAGCTGCGCCACACCCCGAGGCGTGCCGACAAATAGTAGCCCACCCGCCCCGATGGTCAAACTCGGTACCCCCGCCGGGCGGTGGGCGGGCTTCAGCGGGGGATGAGGGTGAGAATGCTGGCCTCCGGGGGGCAGGCGAAGCGGATCGGGGCGGTCGGGTGGGTGCCGAGGCCGGCGGAGACGTGCAGCCAGGAGTCCGAGCCAGGCCACCGGTGTAGACCCTTCGCCATCGACCGGGGCAGGCCGCAGTTGGTCACCAGCGCCCCGAAACCCGGTACGCAGACCTGACCACCGTGGGTGTGCCCGGCCAGCAGCAGCCCGAAGCCGTCCGCCGCCATCTGGTCGAGCACCCGCGGCTCGGGCGAGTGGGTCAGCGCGATGGAGAGGTCCGCCGAGGACGACACCGCGCCGGACACGGCGGGATAGTCGTCCCGTTCGATGTGCGGGTCGTCGACGCCGACCAGGTCGAGCTGTCGGCCGCCAGCCTTCACCATGGTCCGGGCGTTGTTGAGATCGGCCCAGCCGGCGCCGGTGAAGACCTGACGCAGCTCCTCGTAGGGCAGCTCCACGCCCTCGGTGTACTCCCGGTCGGGCAGGAAGTAGGTGAAGGGGTTCTTCAGCACCGGCCCGGTGTAGTCGTTGGAGCCGAAAACGAACGCGCCCGGGTAGTCCAGCAGCGGTTGCAGGGCCCGCAGCACCCCGGGCACCGCACCCGGGTGCGCCATGTTGTCACCGGTCACCACCACCAGGTCGGGGTCGAGGGCGGCCAGCGACGCCACCCAGCGCTGCTTGCGCGCCTGGTCGGGCATCATGTGCAGGTCGGACAGGTGCAGCACGCGCAGTGGCTCCGCGTCGGCCGGGAGCACCGGCACGTCGTACCGCCGAAGGGTGAACATGTTGCGCTCGATGAGCGACGCGTACGCGAGGGTGGCCGCGCCGACCGTGGCAGTTCCGGCGGCGAGCCGGAATAGTGTGCGCTTTCGCATGGCGTTCAGGGTAGTTTGACCGTCCATGAGCACGCTGAAGGACCGCCTCACTGCCGACATGCGTTCCGCGCTCAAGGCGCGCGACGAGCTGACCACCTCCACGCTGCGGATGGCCCTGGCCGCCGTCGGCACCGCCGAGGTCGCCGGCAAGGCCAAGCGCGAGCTCACCGATGACGAGGTGCTCGCGGTGCTGACCAAGGAAGCCAAGAAGCGTCGGGAGGCGGCCACCGCCTTCGCCGACGCCGGACGCGCCGAGCAGGCCGCGAAGGAGAGCGCCGAGGGTGAGGTGCTGGACCGCTACCTGCCCAAGCAGCTTTCGGACGCCGAGTTGACCGAGCTGGTGTCGGGGGCGCTCGCCGCGGGCGGCTTCACCGGCAAGGCCCAGATGGGCCCGGCGATGAAGGCAGCCCAGGCCGCGGTGGCGGGCCAGGCGGAGGGTGGCCGGGTGGCCGCCGAGGTACGCCGACAGCTCGGTCTCTGACTCAGCAGGGCGGTTGTCTCAGCCGCTCGCTGGTCCGGACAGACGAACGGGCGGGCACCCGAGGAGGGTGCCCGCCCGTTGTGCGCTACTCGTCGGCTCAGCCGCCCGGACGGCCGCCGCCGGGTCGACCGGGCTGGTTGCCGCCCGGGCCGCCCGGGGTGTCGTCGTCGTTGTTGCCCGGCGTGCCACCGCCGCCGCTGCTGACCTGGATGGTGACCACACCATTCTTGATCGTGCGTCCGTCCGGGCTGGTGCCGGCCGCCTCGCCGGCCTTGCAGGAGGACGGCACCTTCGCGCTGGAGACGACCGGCTCGAACCCGGCGCCCTTGAGCCGGGACTTCGCCTGCTCCACCGAAATGCACTTCACGTCGGGGATGCTGCGCTGGTCACCCTGGGAGATCTTCTGACCCGGCGCCTCGAACCGGATCGGCGTCTTGCCCTTCATCGCGTCCCGCAGCGTCTCCCAGACCGGCGGGTTGATGCCGTCCTGCTCCTTGTGCTTCATCTGCACGTTGGTCTGCGGCCAGTCCGGGTCGGCCATAATGCCGGCGACCGCGTACTGCTTGGTCATCGCGACCAGTGCGGCGGTCTTCTCCGAGTCGGTGGTGCCGGACTTGCCGGCCACCGGAAAACCGACGTCGCCGCGGACGTTGCCGGCGGTCGCCCCGGCGCACCGGGAGGACGTCGACCTGTCACCAACCGGGCAGCGGGCAGCGTCGACGGCGGCGCGGGCCACCTCGGTGCTGAACCGCTTCTCGCAGCGCGGGTTGGCGACGTCCAGCTTGTTGCCCTCCGGGTCGCGGATCTCCTGCACCGGGATCGGTTCGCAGTACTTGCCGTCGGCGGCCAGGGTGGCGTAGGCGTTGGCCAGATCCAGCGGGGTGGTCTGCGAGACGCCCAGGGTGAAGGCGCCCCACTGGTGCGCGCCCTTCTCCAGGTCCAGATCTTCCTGGGCCCGGAAGTTGATGCCCAGCCGCTTGGCGGCCTTGACCACGTTTTCCGCGCCGACCTGCTGCTGGAGCGGCACGAAGTAGGTGTTCACCGAACGACCGAACGCGCTCCACATGTTGTGGACGCCGGCCATGCTCTCGGTCGAGTTGGTGGGGCAGTAGAGGCTGGTCCCCGGGCAGGCCGCCGGGCCGGGCCGGATGATGTATTCCGACCTGAACTGCTTCGGCGCGTTGATCGTGTAGCTGAGCGGGATGCCCTTCTCCAGCGCCGCGACGATGGTGAAGATCTTGAACGTCGACCCGGCCTGGTAGCCGGTGATGCCGTCACCGCCAGTGAGCAGCGGGTTGACGGTCGCCGGGTAGTTGCCCCGGATCTTCTTCTTGCTCTTCGCGGGATCGCTGGAGAGCTTGTTCTTCGGGTTCTTCGGGTCGTCGAGCTTGAACTGCCGGTTGACAGCGAGCGCCCGTACCCGGCCGGTGCCCGGCTCGACCACCGCGACCATTGCCGCTTCCTTGCTGTTCACGCTCTTGGCCTTACGGACCGCCTTGTCCGCGGCGGTCTGCGCCTGGACGTCGATCGTGGTCACGACGTTGTAGCCGCCGCTCTTCAGCCGGCGCTCCCGGTCGTACCTGGTCGAGCCGAACGTCTCCTGATCCATCCACCAGCGGTAGAAGTAGTCGCAGAAGAAGCCCCACGCGTTGACGTTGGCGGCGACGCAGCCGTTCGGGGTGCGCTTGTCCTTCACGACCAGCTTCGTCGCCTTGGCGGCGTCCGCCTCCTGCTGGGTGATGGCCTTGATGTCGACCATGTTCTGGATGACGTAGTTGCGCCGATCCAGTGCGAGCGGGTAACCCGCCTCGGTGGTCGGGTCGTTCGTCGTCGGCGCCTTGACCATGCCGGCCAGCAGCGCCGCTTCCTCGATCTTCAGCTTGCTCGGCGGCTTACCGAAGTAGACCTGGCTGGCGGCGTAGATGCCGTACGCGCCGTTGCCGAACGAGGCGAGGTTGAGGTAGCGGGTGAGGATCTCGTCCTTGGAGAATTCCTTGTCGACCTGGAGGGCCAGCCGCATCTCGCGCAGCTTGCGGGCGCTGGTGTCCTCGGTCGCCGCGACGACGTCCGCCGGGTGGGTGGCCGAGTAGGCGATGGCCAGCCGGACGTACTGCATGGTCAGCGTCGAGGCGCCCTGTCGGCCGGAGCCCTCGCTCTGGTTGTTGACGAACGCGCGGGCGACACCGTTGATGTCGACGCCGTTGTGCTTGTAGAAGTCGTGGTCCTCGGCCGCGATGATGGCCTTCTGCATGGGCACCGAGATGTCGGGGAGCTTCACGTCCCGCCGGTTCTCGTCGTACATCGTCGCGAGCGGGGTCTTGCCGTCCGAGGCCAGCAGGTAGCTGATCTGTGGCGCGCGGGCCACCGTCAGCTCCGTGGGCAGGGCACCGAAGGTCTCGGCGCCGGCTTTCGCGGCCAGGCCGGACATCGCTACTGCGGGGAAGGCCGCCGCAGCGACCACCACGCCGGCCAGGAGGCCACACACGAGTAGCGATGCGGCGTTGGTCAGCACATTGTGGTCACGTTTCCGCATCCAGGTCACCTCGACAGGGTACGCGAGTAGGGAACGAGGGGCGCTGGGGCGTTCTTTCCCCATTTCCTGCGCGCGCTGCCCTCGTTGTGCTAAACGCACGACCCCCGGTACTCGGTTGCGTGTGACCTGGCGTGAGTCTCCTCCGATTCAGTGAGGCGGCGCAGCGTTATCGCTGACCTCGGCGGGGTAACCGGCGGTCGAAGGCCCGGGAAGCCGGGAGTGTCCGAAATGATGGATTTCGTCGACAACGTTGCGTAATCAGTCGACTACAGAGCATGATGGGGGCGGCGACAGCGCCACATGTCGTCCGCGCCGCCTTGGGGAAGGCAGGCCGGGCGATCGGGGGGAATTGCCGGCTGACGTGCATCGACGAGGTCGGTAGGTACTGCAAGGGGGGACGTGTACACATGGGCATGATCACTGACTGGCCGTCACTGGCGGCATGTCAGAACGGGGACCCGGACGCGTTGTTCGTACAGGGCGCCGAACAGAACGTGGCGAAGCGGATCTGCCGGAGCTGCCCAGTTCGGTACGAGTGCCTGGCCGACGCGTTGGACAACCGGATCGAGTTCGGTGTGTGGGGCGGCATGACCGAACGCGAACGGCGGGCGCTACTGCGTCGTCACCCGCAGGTGACGAGCTGGCGCAAGATGTTCGAGGCCGCGATGAAGAAGAACAGCAAGGACAAGACCGGCAAGGACAAGATTCTCGTCAGCGCGGCCAACTGACGCCGGTCACGGCCGGCTGATCGCCGCGCCGATCGTCCGTAGCCCGTCGACGTCGTGCACGTCGGCGGGCTGCGCCGTGACCGAAACCGCCGCCACGTTCGGGAACTCCTCGGTGAAGCGCGCGGCGACCTGCTGCTCGCGTACCGCCTGGCGAGCCAGCGCCGCGTGCGCCCGCAGCACGTCGGCGGTGGCCTCGTGCCCACCCAGCTCGGTCAGCCGCTCGGCGGCGACCCGGCTCTGCTCGGCGTCCAGCCCCGGGACCGCCGGGCGGTGCACCCGGTTGAGCACCAGGCCGGCCAGCGGCATCCGCTCGTCCCGCAGCCGGCCCGCGAAGTAGGCGGCCTCCCGGACCGCGTCCGGCTCCGGCGTCGCGACCAGCAGGAAGGCCGTCTCCCGCGCCTGTAGGACGCGGTACGTCTGCTCGGCGCGCTGCCGGAAACCACCGAACATCGAATCCAGTGCCGCCACGAAGCCGGACAGGTCGGTGAGCAGCTGCGCGCCGAGCACCTTCTGCACCACCTTCGAGAACATCCCGAACGAGGCCGTGACCAGGCTGAACATGCTCCGGCCGCCGCTGCGCGCCGGGGCCAGCAGGAGCCGCAGCATCCGGCCGTCGAGGAAACGGGAGAGTCGAGCCGGCGCGTCCAGGAAGTCAAGTGCCGAGCGGGACGGTGGGGTGTCTACCACGATCAGGTCCCATTCCCCCCGGGCGTGCAGCTGGCCTAGCTTCTCCATCGCCATGTATTCCTGGGTGCCGGCGAAGGTCGAGCTCATCGCCTGATAGAACGGGTTCGCGAAGATCTCCGCGGCCTTCGTCGGGTCGGTGTGCTGCAACACCACGTCGTCGAAGGTGCGCTTCATGTCCAGCATCATGGCGTGCAACTCGCCGCCGCTGCTCTCGACGTCGATCCCCTTGACCTGGCGAGGGGTGTTGTCCAGCTCGGTCAGGCCCAGCGACTGGGCCAGCCGGCGGGCCGGGTCGATGGTGAGCACCACCGTGCGCCGGCCGTGGTGCTCGGCAGCCCGCAGCGCCAGCGCCGCGGCCGTTGTCGTCTTTCCCACCCCGCCGGCACCGCAGCACACGACGATCCGTACGCCCGGATCGGCGAGGATCTGGTCGACGTCCAGCTGCGGCGCCGCGTCTTCGGAAGGCACCAATCGAGCGTATCGGGCCGGTGGGGTCCACGCGCCCGTGCTGCGCTCAGGTGTGAGTCATTCGGCGCGGACGAGGGCCTGAGTCAGCGTCGCGAGCCCCGCTCGGTCCACCCCGTCGGGCAGCAACGGCAGCTCGACCATCGGCAGCCCCAACTCCACCAGGTCGGCGCGGAGCGAATCCTCCAGTTCGCGACGAATGAGCTGGTCGCGTGCCTCATCGTGCAGCCCGGCGACGATGTCCCGATCGGCCGGCAGCCCGGCGGCGACCAACCCGCGCTTCAACTCCGCGGCGGTGACCGCCTGCCCGGTGGGCAGCGGGGGTCGGACTCCGTTGACGAGCACCTTCCCGACGCTGAAGCCGAGGGCGGTCAGGTCGGCGATCGCGTCGACCGTCTCCTGGATCGGCATCTCCTCCAGCAGCGTGACCACGTGCACAGCGGTTATCGGGGACCGCAGCAACGCGGCGACCCCCTCGCTCTGGGTCTTGATCGGGCCCACCTTGGCCAGCCGGGCGGTCTCCGCCGTCACGTTGAGGAACCGGCCGATCCGCCCGGTCGGCGGAGCGTCCAACACCACCGCGTCGTACGCGCGCCGCTGCCCGGTGGTGCGGGTGGTGGCCTCCTTCACCTTGCCGGTGAGCAGGACGTCCCGCAGGCCGGGCGCGATGGTGGTGGCGAAGTCGATGGCGCCGAGCTTGCGCAGCGCCCGGCCCGCCGCGCCCAGCTTGTAGAACATGTCCAGGTACTCGAGCAGCGCCTCCTCGGCGTCCACCGCGAGCGCGCGCACCTCACCGCCGTCCGGAGCGTCGGCGAGGTGCCGCTCCTCGTAGGGCAGTGGATCGATGCCGAACAGTTGGGCGATGCCCTGGCGCCCCTCGACCTCGACCAGTAGGGTGCGCCGGCCACCGGCGGCGAGCCCGAGGGCCAGCGCCGCCGCCACGCTGGTCTTACCGGTGCCGCCCTTGCCGGTCACCACGTGGAGACGGGCGGGCCATCCGGCACCGGCCGGGTCGATCGGGCGCTCAGCTGCACACACCCGTCGAGCCTATCCAGGCGTGCCGGTCACGCGACCTCGCAGACCCACCAACCCGTCTTCTGCACCACAGTGAAGCGCAGTTCCTGGTCGGCCACCTTCTCGTCGGCGGTGGTCATGGTGAGCCGGGTGGAGACGGTGGCCCGTTCCCCGGTCTGGTTGTCCACCTTCGGGGTGGTCCACCGGAAGCGCGGGTTCTGGTAGGTGGAGGCGTACTTCTCCACCTCCGCCACCTTCGCGGCGATCTTGTCGTCGTCGCGGGCTGCGGCGCAGACGCGACTGGCCGCCTTTGTCGCGTCGCGGTCCTTGTAGATCGCGGTGAGGAACTCGTCGACGGCGACCGCTGGCTCCTTGGCGCCCTCGCCGGTCTCGGCATTGCGCAGGGTCAGGAAGGTCACCACCCCGCCGCCCACGCAGAGCACCATGATCACAACCAGTGCGATCGCCGCGATCAACAGGCCGCGCTTCTTCTTCGGCTCGACGGTGCCCTGGTAGGGCGGGTAGGCCGGCGGGGGCGGGGGGATCGACGAGGGGTTCGGGGCGCCCGACGTCGGCGCGGCGGCCGAGGTGGGGCCGGCGGGGAGCGCCGGCCGGGCGGGTGATGCGGGGAGGGTGAGCTGCCCGGGCGGCGGGGTGGGGGTCGGCTGGTTGGGGACGGCCGGCGTGCCGGGCTGACCGGCGGGATCCGGGTGGGCCGGCGGGTGAGCGGGTGTGCCGGCCTGGTCGCCGCTGGGCGGGTGGGTCATGTCTTTCCCCCAGGGGTGCGGCGCCCGCCGCCACCCCTGGCGCCGAGCGTGATCGAGCGGGCGGCCGGGCGCTGCGCGACCGTCCGACCGGAAGGGTAGCGGTCGATGAGCCGGTCGGTGTCGCCCCTGCCTGCCGGGCGGTCGAGCGATGCGCTGAGCGGTACCCGCGTCGGTTCCGGTGTCGGGCCTCCGACCTGCGGTGTGTCGCATATGTGACTGTTGATGACCTCTTGTGCGCGTCCTGTTGGCGGGACTGCGGCCACAGACCTACCTTCGTCCCGGTGCGGGGGTCGGAACGGACGAATGGGTCCGGGCCGGAAGCATGGTCCGAGAGGTACGACCGGAGGCAGTGCATGCGCGACGCGGACAACATTCCTCGTACCCACTTCCCGACGAACGACCGGCCTCGACGGCCCGGGTTCGTGGTTGAGGCCGGCGGGCAGGTCAGCAGCCAGCCGATCAACGAACGGTCGTACCGCCGGATGCCGGAGCAGGCGGAGACCGCCCGGGTGCCGAGCCAGCCCGTCGAGCGGACCCGCGACGACGACGAGCCGGGCTTCGTCATCCACCTGCCGATCCGGGTGCCGAACCTGGCGGCGGCGACGGTGCTGGCCGGTCGGGTCGCGGAGTCCCTGGGGTTCCTGCCCGAGCTGGACGCCGGCGAGACCACCGTGTCCAACGCCGACGACCAGAACAACCGGCACCGGGTCTTCTGTGACCTGCTGCTGCCCGACCGGTCCCGCTGTCCGCAGGGATACGGGCACGAAGGGCGCTGCGGGGAACTGCCGGCCGCTTCGGAGCAGCGTCCCGTACCTCGTCCGGCCAGCGGACCGTAGGCTGTCCCTCGAACAAAATTCCGCACCGAGAGGGAGCCCTTCAGCGATGCAGAAGTGGGAATACTCCACGGTCCCGCTGCTGGTCCACGCGACCAAGCAGATCCTCGACAACTGGGGCGAGGACGGGTGGGAACTCGTCGCCGTGGTCCCCGGCCCGAATCCGGACCAGCTGGTCGCCTACCTGAAGCGGCCGAAGGCGTGAGCGCGAGGAGTGCAGCGGAGCGGAGCCCCGCAGTCGCGAACAAGAAGGTGGCGCGGTGAGCAACGGTCCGCACGGGAAGCTCGCCGAGCTCGGTCTCGAACTGCCCGAGGTCGTGCCTCCGGTGGCCAGCTACGTCCCGGCCGTGCAGTCCGGGCAGCACGTGTACGTTTCCGGCCAGTTGCCGATGGCCGAGGGCAAGCTGCTCGGGACCGGCAAGGTCGGCGCCGGGATCTCCGCCGAGCAGGCGAAGGATCTGGCCCAGCGGTGCGCGCTCAACGCGCTGGCCGCAGTCGACTCGCTGGTTGGCCTGGAGAACGTGGTCAAGGTGGTGAAGGTGACCGGGTTCGTGGCCTCCGCGCCCGGCTTCACCGGTCAACCCGCCGTGATCAACGGTGCCTCCGACCTGTTGGGCACCGTCTTCGGGGAGGCCGGCCGGCACGCGCGCAGCGCGGTGGGTGTGGCCGAGCTGCCCCTCGACGCCCCGGTGGAGATCGAACTGATCGTCGAGGTCGCCTGACGCGTTCCCCTCGCCCCGCGATCTTGCACTTTCTGCTCGGACGAAAGCCCTGAACAGGGACGAATCAGGGGCAGCAAGTGCAAGATCGCGGGGTGTGGCGGGCGGGGTCGTACGATCGCAGCCATGAGCGGGCACGTGACGGGGGCGGTAGCGGCGCTTGCCGACGAGTTGCCCCGCTGGGTTTCACTGCTGCGTGCGCCCAACCCGGGGCCGATGACCCTCGACGGCACCAACACCTGGGTGCTGCGCGCACCGGCGGCCGAGTACGCCATCGTGGTCGACCCGGGGCCCGCGGACGAGGGCCACCTGACCCGGATCGCCGAGCACGGTCCGATCGGGCTGATCCTGATCACGCACGGCCACCCCGACCACACCGAGGGCGCGGCGCGGCTCAGTGAGCTGCTCGGCGGGGTGCACGTCCTCGCCGTCGACCCGGCGCACACCGTCGGCGGTGAGCCGCTGACCGAGCCGGGCGAGCAGCTCGGCGGTTTCGGCCTGAAGATCCGCCTGCTGGCCACGCCGGGGCACACCGCCGACTCGGTCTGCTTCCTTGTCGAGCACGACGACGAGCGGGTGGTGCTCACCGGTGACACCATCCTCGGCCGGGGCACCACCGTGGTCGCCCACCCCGACGGGCACCTCGGTGACTACCTGACCAGCCTGGGGCTGCTGTCCGCGTACCGGGGGATCCCGGCGCTGCCCGGACACGGCCCGGCGCTGGCCGACTGCGCTGCCGCCGCCGATTTCTACCTCGCCCACCGTCGGGCCCGGCTCGATCAGGTCCGGGCGGCGGTCGCCGCCGGCGCCCACACCCCCGCCGACGTGGTGGCGACGGTCTACGCGGACGTGGACCGCTCACTCTGGTGGGCAGCCGAGTGGTCGGTCCGTGCCCAGCTGGAGTATCTGGGCGTCGACACCGGGGAATCCCCGCCCGGGGTCAGTGGGTTGGAGCACATGTGACCTGCCCCGTGTGTGGAACCGTTGCCGTTCCCGGCGCGCGGTTCTGCCACAACTGCGGTGCCGCGCTGCCGGCCGCCGCCACGTTGCCGGCGGCCGAGCGCCGGGTGGTCACCGTGCTCTTCGGTGACCTCTCCGAATTCACCTCCTGGTCGGAGGACCTCGACCCGGAACGCGTGGGCGCGGTCACCGACCGGGTGCTCGCCGCCCTCGCCGGCGCGGTGAAGACGTTCGGCGGGCACGTCGACAAGCTGACCGGTGACGGCATCATGGCGGTCTTCGGCGCCCCGGTGGCGCACGAGGACGACGCCGAACGCGCCGTCCGGGCCGCCCTGTCCATGCAACGGGCCGTCCGTCGGGTGCTCGACGACGAGCGCGGCGGCGGCGCGCCGCTCGGGCTGCGGGTCGGGCTGAACACCGGCGACGTCATCGCGGGCATCCAGGCCGCCATCGAGTACACGGTCATCGGCGACACGGTGAACACCGCGGCCCGGCTGGCCGACGCCGCAGCGGTCGGGGCCGTCTACGCCGGTGGACGGACTGCCGCCGCCACCAGACACGTCTCCTCCTGGCGGGCGCTGCGCCCGCTGCGGCTCAAGGGCAAGCGGGAGCCGGTCGAGGCGTACGAGCTGCTGGGTCTGCTGGACGCGCCGGGCACCCGCTCGGGGCTCGGCGACGAGGCGCCGTACGTCGGTCGGGAGACGGAGATCGGCCGGGTCGCCGGCCGGCTCGCCGAGGTGATCGACCAGGGCGACCCACGGGTGCTGCTGATGACCGCCGAGGCGGGTATCGGCAAGTCCCGGTTCGCCGCCGAGGTGGAGCGCCTCGCCGCCGGGTACGACGTCGGCGCCGGCCGCTATGCGGCGCACACCGGGGCCCGGGTGCTCTCGGTGCGCTGTGCCGCGTTCGGTGAGCGGCGACGGCTCGCGCCCCTGGCCGACCTGGTGCGGGCCGCTGTCGGTCTGCCCAGCGACGCGTCGACAGCGCTGACCCGCCCGGCGGTGGAGGAGCGGCTGCGTCGGCTCGGGCAGCGACTCGCCCGCTCCGGTGCGGAGACCGCGCCGATCGCCACCGAGCAGCTGCTCGCCCTGCTCGGCTATGCCGAACTCCCGGCGCACGGTGGCACCGACAGCGGCGAGTGGGGCGGAGTGGGCACTCCGGCCGCGGACGCCGAGATGGTGCCGAACGCCGTCGCCGACCTGCTCAGCGGGCTCGCCTCGGAGGCCCCGCTGGTGATCGTGGTGGACGACCTGCACGATGCCACCGCCGAGACGATCAGCGCCCTCGGGATGACCCTGTCCAGGCTCACCGGCCCGGTGCTGGTGCTGCTGCTCGGCCGCCCCGAGTTGGTGCGGACCGCCGGCGCGCTGACCCGGGTCGCGGACGCCGAGGTGCACTCCCTGCCGCCGCTGCGTGGTGCCGACGCGGCCCGGCTGCTCACTACTTACCTCGGTGGCGGCAAGCTGCCCCAGGCGGACACCGACCGGTTGCTCGCCACCGCGCAGGGCAATCCGTTCTACCTGGCTGAGCTGGTCACCCTGCTGATCGAGCGGGGTGCGCTCACCACCGAATCGGTGCGCGGCGCAGCGACAGTCCGCGGTGGTGGGGTGGAGCGGTCCGGTTCCGGCGAGCGGGAGCAGAGCGCGTCGGCCGGCTGGCGGTTGGTGCCGGGTTCGTTGGGCAGCCGGTTGCTCTCCCGGGATCTCGCCGCCGTGCTGGCGGCCCGGATCGACGCGCTGCCGCCGGACGCCCGGTCGGTGCTGCGCGACGCGGCGGTCACCGGTGACATGGTGCCGATCGGCGCGCTGGAGGCGATGCGCGAGCAGCGGGCCGGGCGCGACGGCAGGCCGTCGGCCGTGGTCGCCGTCGAGCTCGACCGGGCGGTCGAGGAGTTGCTGCAACGGCGGATGCTGCACCGCTCGCGTGCCGGCTACTCGTTCGCGACACCGCTCATGCGGGAGGCCGCGTACGCCGGGGTGAGCAAGGCCGAGTTGGCCGAGCGGCACGCCGCGCTGGCCCGCTGGGCGGCGCCGGCGGACGAGGCCACGGCAAGCACGGTGGGCGGGTTCACCGACGAGGCCCGGGACGACTTCGTGGCGACGCACGTCGAGCGGGCCGCCCGGCTCGCCGACGCGGTGAAGCTGCGTCCGGACGCGCCGGCCCGGGCGGTGGTGCCGCTCGGCGTCGCCGCGCTCGGCCGCGCCGCCCGCCGGGCGCTGTCCGCCGGTGAGCCGGCGATGGCCGTCGAGTACGCCGAGCGCGCCACCGAACTGGCCCGCGACGGGGTGCCGGCAGTCGACAAGGTGGTGCACGCCCGGGCGTTGCTCCAGGTCGGCCGGGTCTCCGACGCGTTGGCGTACGCCGAGAAGATCGCCGCGAACGCGGGGGACGAGGCCACCCGGGTCAGCGCCCTGCTGCTGGCGGGGCAGGCCCAGGAGACCCTCGGCGATCAGGGTCGGGCGGTGACCGCCTGGCAGGAGGCGTTGCAGGTGGCCACGGAGGGTCAGCTGCCCACGCAGCGCGCCACGGCCATGCGCCGGCTCGGCATGGCCGACTTCGTGGCCGGGCGGCTGAGTCAGGCGAGCAGCCGGTTGGCGGCCGCGTACCAGATCAGCCTCGGCGTCCAGGACCGGCGCGGGCAGGCGTGGTCCCTGCAGAACCTGGCCTGGGTGACCACCACCCGGGGTGACTTCGCCGGCACCGATGCGGTGCTCGGCCGGGCCGCCCGGCTCTTCGCCGAGCTGAAGGACCCGTACGGGCGGGCCTGGCTGCGCGGCACCACGGCGTTCGCCCGGCTGCTCGCCGGCCGACTGCGCGAGGCGTGTCGGATGGCGCAGGTGTTCCTGCCGTTCGGCGAGCGGGTCGGTGAGGCGTGGGCGGTGGGAACGTTGCGCGCGGTGGCGGCGTTCGCCACGGCCGAGCTGGGTGACCTGGCCGAGGCGGACCGGGAGGCCCGGCGGGCGTACCGGGAGTTCGCTGCCGCCTCCGACGACTGGGGCCGCGGTTTCGCCCTGGTGGTGCGGGCGGTGGTGGCGCGCGGGTTGGGCGAGCCGGAGCACGCTGCGGACCTGCTCACCGACGCCCTGGCGTACGCGGAGCGCACCTCGCATCCGCTGCTCACCGGGATGGCCGGGACACTGCGCGGCTTCGTCGCGTTGGACATGGGCGACTGCGAGACGGCCGAGCGGGTGGCCCGCACGGTGCTGACCGCCGTGGAGCCGCACAACCCGCAGGCCCCGGCGCAGGTGGCGCCCCGGGTGTTGCTGGCGACGGCCCGTCTCGCCGCTGGCGACTCGGCGACCGCCGTCGGGCTGCTCGCTCCGGTGGCCACGGCCGCCGCGAACGCGCCCTCGCTGCTCTTCTCCCGCCGCCAGACGATGGCCCAGTACGCGGCGGCGCTGCTCGCTCACGGTCAGCGGGAGCAGGCGTTGGACTGGGCCAGTCGCGCGGTCGGCGCACCGGCCGAGGACGTGCGCAGCCAGGTGATCGCGGCGAGTGTGCTGGCCGAGGCCTTGGCCGCCTGCGGACGCCCGGCGGAGGCGCTGTCCTCTGCGGAAGAGGCGGTCCGCCTGGCGTACGCGACCGAGCAGCGCAGCGAGCGTGCGGCAGCCGACGCCCTGCGCGCCCGCCTGAGCGCCCTGGTCTGACCCGCTCCCCGAGGGTGCAGGTTCTGCCGGTTCTGGGGATGTGGTGTGCGGGGTGAACGGCTAGCGTGTCACCACCGCGTGCGGCTCCACAGTGGTGACCGTCGCCGTGCCTGGGGAGGCCCTTCATGAAGCTGCCGCGATCCATCGCGGGCTGGACCATCGCGGTCTTCGGCGTGTTGGCGCTGGTGATGGGCGCGGTTGGGTTGCTCTGGCCGGAGGCGCAGCTGCGGATGCTCGGGTTCGAGGTGCCGGCGACACGTGCCGTTGGTGATCACACCGGGACGTTCCTGCTGGCGTCGTCGATGGCGGCCTTCAACATGGGCGTCTACTACCTGCTCGCCACGGTGACCGAGTGGCGGGCGTTCTACCGGTTCACTGTGGTCTTCCGACTGGTCACGTTCACCGTGTTCACAATCGCGGTGCTTGCCGACATTGCTCCCGACCGGTTCTTCGGGGTGGCGGCGTGGGAAGGGCTGGGGGCCGTGGCCACCGCCGTCGGTCTGCGGCTGGATGCGCGCCGAGGCATTCCGAACGGCGGGATCGCGTCGTCCGAAGGCGCCGGGACGGCTGCGGTCGCTGAGGAGGGTACCGGTCCTGCCGGTGCGCCTCCGGCGGACGCGGTGCACTGAGCCATCGGCCGGGTTGGGTATTTTCGAGCGGTGACCGACACCCCGACCGGCGGCCTGCGAGTGCCGATCGTGCCCGGTCTGACTGATTTGCGGGTCTTTGCCCGGGGCGGGTACGCGACTGTCTACCAAGCCACCCAGATCTCCGTGGGCCGTGAGGTCGCCGTCAAGGTGGAGAACCGAACGCTGGACAGCGAGCGGGATCAGGCCCGCTTCCTGCGCGAGGCGCGGGCGGCCGGCCGGATGTCGTCACACCCGCATGTGGTGGACCTCTTCGACGTGGGGGTCACCGTCGACCAGCACCCCTACCTGATCATGGAACTCTGCGACGGCTCGTACGCCGAACGGATGCGCACCTCGCCGCTGGGCCCGGTGGAGGCCCGCGACCTGGGCATCAAGATCGCAGACGCGTTGGCCCACTCGCACGCCGCCGGGGTGCTGCACCGGGACGTGAAACCGGCGAACATCCTCCACTCGCACTTCAACTCGGCGGTGCTCGCCGACTTCGGGCTCGCCGTCCTCGCCGAGCACCGGGACGCCTCGGTCACCCTGGAGGTGCTCACCCCGGCGTACGCGCCGCCGGAGATGTTCAACCACAGCCCGCCGTCGCCGGCCGTCGACGTGTACGCGCTCTGCGCCACCCTCTACGCGGTGATGCACGGCCGGCCGCCGCGCTGGCAGTCCGAGCGCAACCCGAGCCTGGTCACCGTGCTGGAAATGTTCAACCAACCGCTCCCCGCCCTGCCCGGGGTGCCGGACGAGCTGATCGACGTGCTGCGCGCCGGCATGGCCAACGACCCGGTCGAACGCCCGTCGGCTCTGGAGTTGCACGACCTGCTCGCCAACCTGCCACTCGGCTCACCGGCGACACCGGTCAGCGGTGGCGCGACGCTCTCCGGCCCGTACGCGGCCAGCCAGCCGGTACCCCGCCCGCCCATAGAGGACACTCAGCCGAATCTCCCCACCGGTCGGCGTTGGCGGCGCTGGCTCTTCGGCGGCGTCGGGGTGCTCGCGCTGGCCGCCTCCGCGACCGCCGGAGCCTGGGTCGCCGACCGCACACCACCCGCCCCGTACCCGTCCGCCACCCAGATCGCCGCACCGGCGACCGGGCCGCTACCCGGCTGCGCGACCGGCGCCGGTGTGCCCACCGCCCTGCCCGAGGGTGCCCGGTGCCTGCCCGAGCTGGAGTGCTTCGGCCCGATGCGGATCCGCGGCAACCGCGCCGAGGCGGCTCGGCTGTCCTGCGCCGGCCCACACACCTGGGAGACGTACGCCGAGGGCATCCTGCCGGTGTCGTTGGTCGGCGCCGACTACGACGAGGTCGCCGCCGCTGAGCCGGTGCGGCAGGTGTGCAGCGCCACCACGTTCCGCTTGACCACCGGGATCGCCGAGGCGACCGGCTGGCACCTGGAGGTGCTACCGCCGGTCGACGGCAGCATCGACCGGACCTACCGGTGTCTGGCGGGGCGGGGCGTGGACGCGCTCACCGCGCCCGCGCTCACCGGCCGCTGAGCCCGTTCGACCCGCGTCGGCGGTCACGCACCGCACGCAAAGCGTCCCGACTGTCCAGGGCGTCGAGGGTGTCCGCGTCGATGCCGTACGGCATCAGCTCGGGCGGCCCGACGGCTGCCGACCGGTCCACCGGCTCCGGCTCGTCGACCTGACGAGCGGCGGAGATGGCGACCCCGGTGACCATCAGCATCAGCACGCAGAGTAGCGCGAGAACCACGCCGAGGAAATCCTGTCGGCGCCACACGACCAGCATGACCAGCGGCGCAAGGGCTCCCAGCGCCGCGAGCACCGCCACTGTGCGCGCATCGGGTCTGGACAATCGGCTCACCCGTCCAGCATGTCGTGACGAGGCCCGCTGTCAACCGCGGAGCCGGCCGCCGCGCCGATCGACGTCAATCCGACCCACCCGCTCGACATGGTCCACGGCACCCGTACGGAATGGACAAGAGCGGCTACTCTCGGTGTCCCGCAGGCTCTCCCGGCAGCGAGGTCGCCCATGAACTCAGGCAGTTCGCAGTCCCGGCTCCGCTCGGTCGCCTCGACACTGGCGGTCGCCCTCACCCTCGTGCTCGCCGCCGCCGCCGGCTGCGACAGCCGGAAGGAACCAGACCTGTCCTCCGTGCAGGAGAAGATGCGCGAGACGCACATCTACGGTCAGTCGAAGCTCCGGATCGGTGTCGCCACGAACGAGCCGCTCATGGGCGACCTGCGAAACGGCCAGCACGTCGGGTTCGACGTGGAGATCGCCCGGTACGTGGCGGCCTCCCTCGGCTACGAGGGGGACCAGCGGCTGGAGTTCGTCTCGGTGGCCACCGAGGACCGGATCCCGTCGCTCCAGGGCGGCACCGTCGACCTCGTGGTGTCCAGCTTCTCGATGACCGAGGACCGCAAGAAGCTGGTCAGCTTCGCCGGGCCGTACTTTGTCACCACCCAGGAGGTGATGGTGCCGGTCCGGCTCAAGGACAAGATCCGCACCATTGAGGATCTGCGTGACCCGGCCTACAAGGTCTGCACCAGCGGCGGCTCCACGACCGAGGCCGAGTTGGAGAAACACCAGGTCAGGACGTTCGTGGTCAAGGACGTCGGGGACTGCGTCGACGGCATCCGGAAGGGCCGGTACGACGCGGTCAGCTCCGACGAGTCGATCCTCGCCGGTTTCCTGGCCAGCTACCCCAAGGAGTTCGAGATCGTGGACATGCCGTTCGGCACCAGCGAGTTGCTGGGCATCGGCGTGCCGATCGGTGATCCCGCGCTGCGCGACCTGGTCGCGTTCTTCCTCCAGAAGAGCTACGAGCAGGGCCGCGACGGCGACGCCAGCCCTTGGCAGACCGCGTACAACCGGACTCTCGGCCCGTGGTTGAAGGCCGAGAAGCGCCAGCCGCAGCCGCTGGAGGTGCCGAAGCTCGTCGACTTCGACGACAAGGCGCCCGCGAAGTGAGCGCGGCGACGACCGCCACCGGCGGCGACGGGCCGGTTCCGCCGCCCCGCGCGGCCGCGCCCGGCGACGCCGCCGACCCGCCGCCAATCGACGGTACGACCGCAGCGTCGCCCGCCGTCGACCGTCCAGCCGCCGCAGGTGAGGTTGCCTGGCCGGCCGCCGTGCCGGTCGCCGAACCGGCCGAGCCGGTCGTCGCCGAGGCCGAGCCCGGGCGGGTCCGCTGGGATCCGGCCGAGCGGCGCGCCCGTGCCAGCCAGTCGTTCTGGACTGCCGTGGTGGGCGTACCCGCGATCTTCTCGGTGCTCCGCCTCGGCGTGGAGGCCGGCGGCGAACTTCAGACCACGCTGCTGCTGGTGGCCAACGTCGGGCCGGTCAACCTGCTCGCCGGCTTCCTGACCACAGCGGCCCGGTTGCTCTCCACCGGCCTGGTCGCCGTGTTCGCGCTCGGCGCGGTGCTGGCCGTCAGCGCGGATCGACTTCCGCCGGGCACTCGGCGTCGCCCACTCTTCGCCCGCTGGGCCGACATCACGCCAGCCTGGGTGGTGCTGGCCAGCTTCCTGCTCGCCCTGATCACCTGGCCGTTGCTCTACCTTCCGCTGCTGTTGCCGGCGTTCGTGGCCGCGTTCCAGCTGCGCCCCGGGCGGCTGCACGAGCGGGTGGTGCCTCGGCTGCTGCTGATCGGCGCGCTGTTCGCCGGGTACGGCTGGTTGATGCTGCCCACGCTTCGCGATGCGATGCGCCAAGGCGACGAGTGGCTGGTGCTGGCGCTCATCGTGGTGCCTCCGCTGCTGGCCCTGTTCATCGCGGGGCCGCTGCCGGGCATGGTGATCCGGCCGTTGGCGTCGGTGACCGAGGTGGCGGTGCTCGCCACCCTGATCTGGGCCGCGGTGCCGGTGATCAGCACACCGGTGTTGCCGCTGACCGTCACCACGGTGGGCCCGGAGAATGGGCCCACCGAGGACGTACGCGGGCACGTGGTCACCACCGACGACGTCAACATGGTGATCCTCCAGGAGCGGGGCGGGGTCCGGTACGTCCCGGTCGATCTGGTCCGCGCCCAGGTGCTCTGCCCCAGCGAGGAGGAGTTGCCCCGCCACCAACTGCGCATTCACGACTTCCACGTCGAGGATTCACTGTTGGAGGGCATGGGTCGTCGGGTCCGCCCGGTCCACCGCATCGACGCCGCCTGCCGTACCCCGGCCTGACCGTCGACGGGGTGGCGCGGGCGCCCGGCACGCCCGCGCGGCCCAGGTCAGTACGACTTGTCCTGGCCGAGGACGTGCTGGGCCACGAAGTTGAGGATCATCTCGCGGCTGACCGGCGCGATCCGGCCGGCCCGGACCGCGCCGAGCAGGGTCGCCACCCCGTACTCGGTGGTCATGCCGGCCCCGCCGAGCACCTGGACGGCGGTGTCCACGGCGAGCGCGGCGGCCTCCCCGGCGGCGTACTTGGCCATGTTGCCGGACACTCCGGCCTCCAGGTCACGGCCGGCGTCGTACAGGGTGGCCGCCTTCTGGATCATGAGGCGGGCCAGCTCCACCTGCACCGCCGCGTGTGCCAGCGGATGCGATACCCCCTGGTGGGACCCGATGCTCCGACCGCCCCAGACCTTGCGGGTGGCGGTGTACTCGCTGGCCCGCTCGATGGCGTACCGGCCGGTGCCGGCACCCATCGCGGCCACCGTGATCCGCTCCGGGTTGAGCCCGGCGAAGAGTGCCGGCAACCCGGCGTCCAGCGACTCACCGAGCAGCGCGTCAGCGGGCACCCGCACGTCGTCCAGGTAGAGCAGGAACTGGTTCTCCGGAGACACGATCTCCATGTCCAGCTTGGACCGGGTCAGCCCGGCGGCGTCGGTCGGCACCAGGAACAGCGCCGGCTTCAGCTTGCCGGTCCCGGAATCCTCGGTTCGCGCCACCACCAGCACGTGACCGGCCTCGTCGACACCGGAGATGTAGCACTTGCGGCCGTTCAGCACCCAGTCGTCGCCGTCGCGGCGGGCCACCGTCCCGAGCCGGTGGAAGTTGGAACCGGCCTCCGGTTCGGTGATCGCGAAGACGATCTTCTGGGAGCCGTCGGCGAGGCCCGGGAGGTGCCGCTTGCGCTGCTCCTCCGTGCCGTGCCGGGTGAGCACGGTCGCCGCGATGGCCGGCGAGACCACCAGCAGCAGCAGCGGGCAACCGGCGGCCGCCAGCTCCTCGCAGACGATGGCCAGCTCGGTGATGCCGCCGCCCCCGCCGCCGTACTCCGTGGGGATGTTGACCCCCAGGTAGCCGAGCCGTCCCGCCTCGGCCCACAACTCGGTGGTGTGCTCGCCGGCCTTCGCCTTCTCGACGAAGTAGCCGTGGCCGTAGCGGCGGCCAAGGGCCCGCACGGCGTCGCGCAGCTGGTCCTGCTCGGGGGTGAGGTCGAAGGTCATCGGGGGTCCTCCTCGGGATTCGACGGCTCCAGATCGCCGGGTGCGGGTGAGCCGTCGATGACGGCCAGCACAGCGCCCGCCTGCACCTGACCGCCGGTCGGCACCGGCAACTCGGCGACCACACCGTCGATCGGGGCCAGCACGGGATGTTCCAGCTTCATCGCTTCCAACGTGAGCAGTGGCTCGCCGGCGGTGACCCGCTGACCGACCCGGACATGCACCCGGGTCACCGCGCCGGGCAGCGGCGCGAGCAGCGAACCGGCGGCCACCTCCGTCGTCGGCAGCGGGAGGCGCGGCAGCTCGGTCAGGCTCGCCGCCCCGTCCGGGCCGTCCACGAAGACCGCCGACCCCGCCCGGTGTACGCGGTACGCGCGACGAACCCCGTCGACGTCGAGCACCACCCGGTCCGGGGTGGCGTCCACCAGGGCCACCGTGGGCGCTGCCGCCCGCTCGGCGACATCCTCCGCCGGCGGGGCGCTGGACCAGTCGGCGAGCCCGCCAGCCCGGTCCAGGCGGTAGCGGATCTCGATCTCGTCGCCCTCCGACCCGACGAAGCGGGTGACCTGAGGGACGGCGGGCACGTTGCGCCAACCGGAGGGGAGCCCGGAGAGCACCGGCGCTGTCGATCGGCGGTGCGCGGCGCCCGCCAGCGCGGCGGCGAGAGCGGTGACCGGACGCTGGTCGGCGGGGAGGAGCGGGGCGAAGACCTCCGGGTGCCGGTCCAGGAAACCCGTGTCGATCTCCACGGCGGCGAACGCAGGGCTGCGCAGCACCCGGACCAGCAGGTCCCGGTTGGTGGTCACCCCGTGCAGCTCGGCCCGGGCCAGCTCGCTCGCCAGCAGCCGGGTCGCCTCCGCGCGGGTACGACCCCAGGCGATCAGCTTCGCGAGCATCGAGTCGTAGTGCACCCCGACCACCGAGCCGGCCACCACACCCGAGTCGACCCGCAGGCCCGGCCCGGCCAGCCCGCCGAACTCGGTCGCCACCCCGGCAACGCTGAACCGGTGCAGGGTCCCGGTGACCGGCCGCCAACCCGCAGCCGCATCCTCGGCGCAGAGGCGTACCTCGATCGCGTGCCCGGTGCTCGCCGGCAGCGCCGCCGGCAGCGGCTCGCCCTCGGCGACGAGCAGTTGCAACCCCACCAGGTCCAGACCGGTGCACAACTCGGTGACCGGGTGCTCCACCTGGAGCCGGGTGTTCATCTCCAGGAAGAAGAACTCACCACCCGGGGCGAGCAGGAACTCCACAGTGCCCGCGCCCAGATAGTCCACCGCGCGTCCGGCGGCCACCGCCGCCTCGTGCAACGCCGTCCGCACCCGCTCCGGTACGACCGCCGGCGCCTCCTCGACGATCTTCTGGTGTCGCCGCTGGATCGAGCACTCGCGGTCACCGAGAGCCACCACTCGACCGTGGGCGTCGCCGAAGATCTGCACCTCGACGTGCCGACCCCGCTCGACGTACCGCTCGATGAAGACAGTGCCGTCGCCGAACGCGGCAGCCGCCTCGCGGCGCGCGGAGGCAACCGCCTCGGCCAGTTCGTCGGCGGCCCGCACGATCCGCATGCCCCGGCCACCACCGCCAGCCGACGCCTTCACCAGCACCGGGAAGTCCGCGATCTCGTCGGTGTCGGTCCAGCTCGGCAGCATCGGCACACCCGCCTCGGCGAGCAGCGCCTTCGCCGCTAACTTGTCGCCCATCGTGGCGATCACCTTCGCCGGCGGCCCGACCCAGGTCAGGCCGGCGTCGGCCACCGCCGCCGCGAACTCGGCGTTCTCGGCGAGAAACCCGTAGCCGGGGTGGACAGCGTCCGCGCCGCTGCGCCGGGCTGCTTCCAGGATGAGATCCACCCGCAGGTACGTCTCGGCCGGCGTGGCACCTGGCAGCCGGACCGCCTGGTCGGCCTCGGCCACGAACGGCGCGTCGGCGTCCGCGTCCGAGTGCACGGCGACGGTCTGCACGCCCATCGCTCGGCAGGTGGCGAAGACCCGACGCGCGATCTCGCCCCGGTTGGCCACGAGCAGTCTGTTAATCATGAGTGGCCCCTCTACATCCGGAAGACGCCGAAACCGTCGGCGCCCTTCACCGGTCCGTTGTGGATCGCCGAGAGGCAGAGCCCGAGGATGGTCCGGGTGTCCCGGGGGTCGATCACCCCGTCGTCGTAGAGCCGTCCGGAGAGGAAGAGCGCGCCGGACTGCGACTCGATCTGCTGCTCGACCATCATCCGCATCGCCGCGTCCGACTCCTCGTCGTAGTCGCGCCCTCGTGCCGCAGCCGCCTGTCGGGCCACGATGGACAGCACCCCCGCGAGCTGCGCCGGGCCCATCACCGCCGACTTCGCGTTCGGCCAGGTGAACAGGAACCTCGGCTCGTACGCCCGGCCGCACATGCCGTAGTTGCCGGCCCCGTACGAGGCGCCCAGGTTCACCGTCAGGTGCGGCACCGTCGAGTTCGACACCGCGTTGATCATCAGGGCGCCGTGCTTGATGATGCCGCGCTGCTCGTACTCGGTGCCGACCATGTAGCCGGTCGTGTTCTGCAAGAAGATCAACGGGGTGTCCGAGGCGTTCGCGAGCTGGATGAACTGGGCCGCCTTCTGCGCCTCCGCGCTGAACAGCACCCCTCGGGCGTTGGCCAGCACCCCCACCGGGTAGCCGTGCAGCTCACCCCAACCGGTGACCAGCGCGTCCCCGTACGCCGGTTTGAACTCGTCGAAGTCGCTGCCATCGAGGATCCGGGCCAGCACCTCCCGAGGGTCGAACGGCACCTTCAGATCGGCGCTGGTGATGCCGAGCAGCTCCTCCGGGTCGTACTTCGGCGGCTGCGGCACCGCCGTACGCGGCGACGGACCCTGCTTACGCCAGTTCAACCGGCGGACGCACTGCCGGGCCAGCCGGATGCCGTCGCGCTCGTCCTCGGCCAGGTAGTCGGCGAGCCCGGACGTGCCGGCGTGCATCGCCGCGCCGCCCAACGACTCGTCGTCGGTGACCTCGCCGGTCGCCATCTTCACCAGCGGCGGACCGGCCAGGTAGACCTGCGACCGATCCCGAATCATGATCACGTGATCGGACATCCCCGGCACGTACGCGCCACCGGCCGTGGCGTTGCCGAAGACCACGCTGACCGTGGGGATGCCCGCCGCCGAGAGCCGGGTGAGGTCACGGAACACCCGACCACCGGGGATGAAGATCTCCGCCTGGGTGGGCAGGTCCGCCCCGGCCGACTCGACCAGGTTGACCATGGGCAGCCGGTTGGCCAGGGCGACCTCGCCGGCCCGCCGGGTCTTCGCGAGCGACCACGGGTTGACCGCGCCACCGCGTACCGTCGGGTCGTTCGCGACGATCAGGCACTCCACACCCTCGACCACCCCGATACCGGTGACCACGCTGGCCCCGACCGGGAAGTCCGAGCCGTACGCGGCGACCGGCGACAACTCCAGGAATGGACTGTCGGCGTCCACCAGCAGCTCGATCCGCTCCCGGGGGAGCAGCTTGCCGCGGCCGTGGTGCCGGGTCACGTACTTCTCGCCGCCACCAGCGCGCGCCTGGTCCAGCGCAGCGTCCAACTCGGCCAGCCGCTCCAGCAACGCCGCCCGGTTCGCCACGTACGAGGGCGCGGAAGGGTCCACCGCGCTGTCCAGGATCGTCATAGGCCCATGCCCTTCGCGATGATCTCGTTCATGATCTCGGTAGTGCCGCCGCCGATGCCGAGAATCCGCGCGTCGCGGTAGTGCCGCTCCACCTCGGCGTCGCGCAGATAGCCGAAGCCGCCGTGCAGCTGCAACGCCTGGTCGACGACGTGGTCGCAGGCGGCCACCGCCATGTTCTTCGCCATCGCCACCTCGGTCACCACCGGCTCGCCTGCCGCGACCCGACCCGCGACCTCGTGCACGTACGCCCGCGCCGCCTCGGCCCGCGTGTGCATCTCGGCCAACCGGTGTCGGATCAGCTGCCGGCTGGCCAGCGGACGCCCGAAGGTCTCCCGGTCCCGGCACCAGCGCACCGCCAACTCGACGCAGCGCTGCGCGGTCGCGTACGCCTGGGTCGCCAGCGACAGCCGCTCCGCAGCGAAGTGCTGCATGATCGCCAGGAAGCCGGTGTTCTCCGCGCCGATCCGGTTGGCGACCGGCACCCGTACGTCCGCGAAGGACAACTCGGCGGTGTCCGAGCAGTGCCAACCCAGCTTCTCCAACCGGCGTCCCACGGTGAACCCGGGCGACCCCTTGTCGATGACCAGGAGGGTCAGCTCACCGCTGCCGGGGAAGTCGGTACACACGGCAGTGGTCACGAAGTCGGCCCGGTGCCCGCTGGTGATGTAGGTCTTCGACCCGTTCACCACGTAGTGGTCGCCTTCGCGGCGGGCGGTCGTGCGGATGCCGGCCACGTCCGAACCGCCGTCCGGCTCGGTGATGGCCAGCGCGCCGATCATCGTGCCGGACAGGGTGGGTCGGACGTACCGCTCGATCAGGCCGTCGTCGCCCGGGGGCGAGACGCCGCCGAACCGTCCGCCCAGCGAACCACCGGTGCGGGCACCGGCCGCCGCGACCATGTGCGGCAACGCGATGCCGTGCGTGAACAGGGCCGCGACCAGCCCGGACGAGCCGCCGGAACGGATCAGCTCCTCGGTCACGATGATCGAGTCGAGCAGGTCACCGCCGCTGCCGCCGACCGACTCCGGGAAGCCGATGCCGAGCAGGCCGAGCTTCGCGGCGGTCGCGTGCAACGCCCTTGGCACCTCGCCGGCCCGCTCCCAGTCGTCCAGGTGCGGCAACACCTCCCGGGTCACGAACGCACGGGTCAGCTCGCGCAGTTGTCGGCGCTCGGGGGTGTCCACGATGCTCATCGGCTGGCCTCCGTCGGCACCTCGGCTGGCAGGTCGACGACCCGGGCGCGCAGCAGCTCGCCGAGCGCCTTGGCCTGCGGGTCGAACCGGGTGGACGCGGCCACCCCCGCGCCGAGCAGGCCCTCGATCACGAAGTTGACCGCGCGCAGGTTCGGCAACTCGTAGCGCCGCACGACCAGCGGTGCGGTCTCCGGCAGCAGCTCGGCCAGCCGCTCGACTGTCAACCAGGTCCGCAGCCACGCGTACCGGGCGTCGGAACGCGCCCAGACACCGAGGTTGGCGTCTCCGCCCTTGTCCCCGGAGCGCGCGCCGACCACCTCACCGAGCGCCCCACGCCGGGTGGGGCCGTCGACCGCCGCGTCACCGCCCGGGGACCTCTCGTCCTCCGTTGTGGGGGCGGTGCGGACGGGCGGGGCGATCGGCACCCGCTCGCCGCCGGGCAACACCGCGACGTGCCGCACCGATTCCTGCGGCACCGCGTCGGCGGTGAAGACGCCGTACGGTGTCGCGTCGCCGGGCACTGTGGTCAACGTGCAGCCCGGATACGAGGCCAGGGCCAGCTCCACCGCGGCGGCCGAGAAGGCCCGCCCGGTCCGCGTCCTGTCGCCGTCGCGCAGGTGTACGTGCAGCAGGGCGCTGGCCGCCTCGGTGTCGGCGGCGTCCGGATGGTCGGTCCGGGCCAGCGTGAACTCCAGCCCGTCCTTGCCCACCGCCTCCTCGATCTGCGCCCGCACCAGGGCCGCCTTTGCCTCGATCTGCAGACCGCAGAGGACGAACGTCATCGAGTTGCGGAAGCCGCCGAGGTTGTTGACGCCCACCTTGAGGGTGGGCGGTGGCGGCGTGCCCCGTACGCCGGAGACCCGGACCCGGTCCGGCCCGTCGGGGTGCAGCGTCACCGTGTCCAGTCGGGTGACCACGTCCGGCCCGAGATACGACGGCCCGCCGATCTCGTAGAGCAGTTGGGCGGTGACCGTCTCCACGGTGACCGCGCCGCCGGTGCCCGGGTGCTTGGTGACCACCGACGAGCCGTCGGAGTGGACTTCGACGATCGGGAATCCGGGCCGGTGACCGCCGTCGGGCAGCTCGGTGAAGAAGCTGAAGTTACCGCCGGTGACCTGTGCGCCGCACTCGACGAGGTGCCCGGCGACGGTGGCCCCGGCCAGCTCGTCGAGGTCTTCGCGGCCCCACCCGTGCCGGGCGATGGCCGGGCCGACCACCAGCGAGGCGTCGGTGACCCGGCCGGTGACCACCACGTCCGCACCGGCGTTCAGGCAGGCGGCGATCCCGAACGCGCCGAGGTAGGCGTTCGCGCTCAACGCGTCCGCCCGTTGGATCGTGTCGCCCTCGACGTAGCCGACCCGGGCCGGCAGGCCGAGCCGGTCGGCGAGCTTCTCGATGGCGGCGGCCAGGCCGGCCGGGTTCAACCCGCCGGCGTTTGTCACGATCCGCACACCTCGGTCGAGGGCGGTGCCGAGGCAGGTCTCCAGCTGCCGCAGGAACGTCTTCGCGTAGCCAAGGTCGGGGTCGCGCAGGCGGTCCCGGGCCAGAATCAGCATGGTCAACTCGGCCAGGTAGTCGCCGGTCAGCACATCCAGCTCACCGCCGTCGAGCATCTCCCGCCAGGCGGTGAACCGGTCGCCGTAGAAGCCGGAGGCGTTGCCGATGCGGATCATGCCCGTACCCCGTTCCCGCCGGCCGGCTTCCGGCCGTCCCCCGGCGGCCCGGCGAAGGCCTGCGCCACGTCGAGCCACTCGTCGGCGACCGGTCCGGTGGCGACCAGGGCGAGGTCCGCGCGGTGGCGGCGCTGGGTGACCAGTTGGCAGAAGTCCCGGGCCGGGCCGGTGACCCGGTCGGCGGCGTCCGCCGGACCCCAGCTCCACGTGTCGCCGCCGGGCCCGACCAGCTCGACCCGGACCGGCGCCGTCGGTGCCTCCCGGCCGTGCGCGGCGAAGCCGTGCCCGAGGGTACGCACGCCCAGGTGCGCCACGTGCCGAAGTCGAAAGCTGTCGGGGCGTACCACGTCGAGGGCGTCGGCGACGTCGGCGCCGTGCGCCCAGGTCTCCATGATCCGGGCGGTGGCCATCGAGGTGGCCGACATTCGGGTGCCGTACCAGGGCAGCTTCTCGCCGGCCGGAACGGCGGCCAACGCATCGGCGAGCGCGGTTCGCCCGGCCCGCCAGCGGGTGAGCAACTCGGCCAGCGGGGCGAGGAACTCCTCGGCGCCCGCGTCCACCATCCGCGTCACGTCGGGCGCGGCTGTCACCGTCGCGTAGAACGCCTCCGCGTCGGTGGCGGCCAACAACGCGACGTGGTCGGTCCAGGCGAGGTGGGCGATCTGATGCCCGATGCTCCAGCCCGGCGCGGGGGTCGGTTTCGCCCAGTCGGTTGCGGGCAGTGCCGCCACCAGGGCGTCCAGCTGGGCGGACTCGTCGGCCAGGTCGGGGAGCAGGTCGCTGAGATCGACCATGGTGCCTCCGGTCGGTGGTGGCCGGTGCGGCCGGCGGTCAGGGGGTGAGCAGGGTGGCGAGCTGGCGCTTCCAGGTGGCCAACAGGGCGGCCCGGCGGGCGGAGTCGTCGCTGAGCAGGTTGGCCACCCCGAGCCCGCGGAGCAGGTCGAGGGTGGCCTGCACCGCTTCGCGAACGCCGGGTCGACGCTCGTCGACGCCGAGCAGGGCGACGGTCAGCCGGTGCATCTCCCGCCCGACCGTCGCCTCCAACGGCACCAGAGCGTCCCGGAGCTCCCGATCGGTGCGGGCGGCAACCCAGAGCTCGAGTGCGGCCACGAACAGCGGGCCGGTGAACGCCACGGCGAGCAGGTCGACGACCCGGTCCAACCGTTGCGGGCCGGCCGGCAGCGCCTCGGCCTCGGTGCGCAACTCGTCGGCCCGGCGCTCGGCCAGGTGGGCCACGGCGGCCGTCACCAGCGCTGCCTTCGTCGGGTAGTGGTGCAGCTGAGCCCCCCGCGAAACGCCGGCCCGCGCCGCGACGACGGTGGTCGTGGTGCCGGACCAGCCGTGCTCGATCAGGCAGTCGACGGTCGCCTCCAGCAGCCGGGCCTGGGTGGCGCGGCTGCGTTCCTGCTGAGGGACGCGCGTCGATGGAGCTGACATGGGGGACAGCCTGCCGCGCCAGAAACAAACAGTCAAGACTGACTTTTTCTCGACCTTGGCGCTCGGATGGACGCGGTGGGGTCGCGGTGGCATGGCGGTTCGGCGCGGCGCGAGGCGTCTGGCGCGGCCCCGGCGTGGCGCGGCCTGTGGCCCGTGGCGCGGCCTGTGGCCCGTGGCGCGGCCTGTGGCCCGTGGCGCGGGGTGCGGCACATGGCGCGTGTGGCGCGTGAAACGGCCTGTGGCGCGCGCCGCGGTGGTGACGCCGGAGGTGGCCTGGGTGTCGGTCTCGCTATAGAGCTGATGTCACAAACGAATCGCCCGTCGTGCCGGGTCGGCTGCGTCCGACGATCGGCCTGCCAATCACCTGCGGCTGATGCCGCAAACGGTTCAGCTCCAAAGGCTCATTGACTGGTATCCCGGCTCCGCCCAGCGGCCGTTCGGCTGCCGGGTCAGCGGCCGTCGCGAGGGCCGAAGGCGGTCATCGCGTCGGCGTCGCTGTGCCGGGAACGCAGGTACTCGTCCGCGCAGCTGGACACCCGGCCCGAGCAGTGCCCACCACGCGCCCGGGTTGGCTGTGCCAGGTCGGCTGCGTCCGACGATCGGCCTGCCGATCACCTACGGCTGATGCTGCAAACGATTCAGCTCCAAAGGCTCACTGACTGCCATCCCGGCTCCGCCCAGCGGCCGTTCGGCTGCCGGATCAGCGGCCGTCGCGAGGGCCGAAGACGGTCAACGCGTCGGCGTCGCTGTGCCGGGAACGCAGGTACTCGTCCGCCCAGGCAGCCGCGTCGGGGAAGGTCGACTCCGCCGCCACCTGGGCGCAGGCCGCGTCCACGTCGAAGGCGGTGCGGCGCAGCTGGACACCCGGCCCGAGCAGTGCCCACCACGCGCCCGCGCCCCCGTACGGCATGCCGATGCTGCCCGGGTTTACCACCAGGCGCCGGTCGACCAGCCGGGTGAAGGGCATGTGCGTATGGCCGCAGACCACCGTGGAAACCTCGGCGGGAAGGCCGTCGAACACCTCGGCCCAGCGCGCCAACCGAGAGTCGACGAGCACGACCTCCTCGTCATCGCGCGGCGTCGCGTGGCAGAACAGCGTCGGCCCGAGGCCGTCGATCTCCAGCGTCGCCGTCGCCGGCAGCGCGCCGAGCCGGGCCACCTGGTCGTCGCGCAGCTGCGCGGCGGCCCAGTTCGACACCTCGATCGAGGCCGGGCGGCCGGCGCGGGCCTCGACCAGCTCGCGGTCGGCGTTGCCGCCGACCCAGCACACCCGATCGCCCAGGCCGGCGAGCACGTCCAGCACCTCGACCGGTTGCGGACCCGCGGCGATGTCACCGGTGAGCACGATCAGGTCGGCGGCGGCAACGTCCGGCTCGGCCAGTACGGCCTCCAGCGCCGGCAGCACGCCATGGATGTCGGAGAGCACCGCAACACGGTTCACCATGACCCCACCCTCACCGCAGACACCGCCCCGAGGCCAGCGATTCTGCGGCAGGCAGACGGCAGCGGCAGGCAGACGGCAAACGTCCCCGCCTGCGGCCAGTGCCGGCAGGCGGGGACGTCCTTGCGCTACTCAGACGCGGGCGCGACGGGCCAGGCGCTCCGGGTCCAGAATGATGATGCTCTTGCCGTCCAGCCGCAGCCAGCCGCGCGAGGCGAAGTCGGCCAGCGCCTTGTTGACGGTCTCCCGGGAGGCGCCGACGAGCTGGGCGATCTCCTCCTGGGTGAGATCGTGGGTCACCCGCAGAACGCCGCCGTCGCGGGTGCCGAAGCGACCCGCCATCTGGAGCAGGTTCTTGGCGACCCGGCCCGGCACGTCCGTGAAGATCAGGTCGGCGAGCGAGTCGTTGGTCCGGCGCAGCCGCCGGGCGAGCACCCGGAGCAACTGCTCGGCGATCTCCGGGCGGTTGTTGAGCCACGGCCGCAGCGCCTGCTTACGCAGCCGCACCAGCCGGGTGTCGGTCACTGCGGTGGCGGTCGCCGTACGCGGACCCGGGTCGAAGAGCGACAGCTCACCGACCATGTCCGACGGCCCCATCACCGCGATCAGGTTCTGCCGGCCGTCCGCAGCGCGGCGACCAACCTTGATCTTCCCGGACAGCAGGATGTAGAGGCTGTCACCGGGCTCGCCCTCATTGAAGACGACCTCGCCCTTGCGGACCTCGATCGTCTCCATCTCCTTGGCAAGCGCCTCGGCAGCTTCCGGGTCAACACCCTGGAAGATCCCGCTGCGGGCCAGTACCTCGTCCATTGCGCACCTCCGGTTGCGCGTGCCGTCCGTCGGCCGGGGCCGCCGTCCGCTGATCCCCTCGCGCGCCGCCAAGTCTAGGCGCACGTGAGCATGAATCAGAGGTCGCCCCTGGAATCTTGATGGGTGGGCGTAACCTGCCCGACGTGCTGAGCGAGCCGATTCTGACCAGCCGCGTCGAGGACGGGCGGAACGTCCCGCTGCTCGTCTGGCGTGGGGACGTGCCGCTGCGGGCGGTCAGCAGTGGCCCGCTGGGCGGTGGCATCGGGGTCCGGCGGTGGGTGCTGAACGCGACCGTGCCGATGTCGTACGACCGGGAGGACCCTGCGGCGCACCTGGCGTCGCTCGCCGCTGAGTTGGCCCTCGACGGGCCCGGGGTTGGTCTGCTGACCGGCGTCGATGTGACCGAGGTGGTGGCGCGGACCGACACCGGGGTGCGGGCCTGGGTGACGGTCGGGCTCGGCACGCCGGTGCCCGCGGCCGCGCCGACGCCGACCGCGCTCGCCCAACGCGTCGGCACGGTCAACATCGTGGTGTACGTGCCGGCCCGGCTCGCCGACTCGGCACTGGTGAACGCGGTGGCCACCGCGACCGAGGCGAAGACCCAGGCGATCGCCGAGCTGGGGGTGCCGGGGACCGGCACACCCACCGACGCGGTCACCGTGCTCTGCCCCGTGGACGGGCCGGAGGCCGCGTACGGTGGCCCACGCTCCACCTGGGGAGCACCCCTCGCCCGGGCGGTGCACGCGGCAGTGCTCGCCGGTGGCGCCCAGCCGGTTGTGCCGTGGTCTGAGCAGCTCACGGGCTGAAAGTCCAACCGATCGGCTGGCGTCGGCGCGTTTAACGACCGGTAGGGTCGCGGGCGATGTACGCTCCCGCCCCCCTCGCGTCCCGCCCACGCCGCCGCGTCGCCCTCGGCCTCGCCGCGCTGCTGGCCACCCTCCTCGCTGCCGGCTGCGCCGACTCCGGTGCTGAGGCACCCGTCTGGCAGCCCGGCGCGGGAGGCGGTGGCACCGGTGCGCCGGTCTCCACGGCCGGCCCGAAGGCCACCGGGCCGACATCCTCCGGTTCGGGTGGCGCGATCTCGCTCTCCGCAACCGGCGACATCATCATGGGCAATGCGCCCAGTCGGCTACCCGCCGCCGGCGGTAAGGGCTTCTTCGCCTCGGTCACCGAGGCGCTCAAGGCCGACCTGGTGATGGGCAACCTGGAAGAGCCGCTGACGGTCGACACCGGGACCGGCAAGTGCGGGGCCAACTCCACCCGCTGCTTCCAGTTCCGCGCCCCGCCGGAGTACGCCGCTCACCTGCGTGATGCCGGCTTCGACGTGCTCAACCAGGCCAACAACCACGGCTACGACTACGGGCCGAAGGGCTACGAGAACACCCAGAAAGCACTGCAGAAGTACGACCTGGAGCACACCGGCGCTCCGAACGAGATCACCGTGGTCGACGTCAAGGGCGTCAAGGTCGCTGTTGCCGGCTTCTCGTCGTACGTCTGGTCGAACAGCCTCGTCGACATCGCCAAGGCGAAGGCGGTGGTTGCCAAGGCCGCCACCATGGCCGACCTGGTCGTGGTGCAGGTGCACATGGGCGGCGAGGGTGCCGACAAGACCCGGGTGAAGCCGGGCACCGAGATGTTCCTGGGCGAGAACCGGGGCGACCCGGTGAAGTTCTCGCACGCCATGATCGATGCTGGCGCCGACCTGATCGTCGGGCACGGCCCGCACGTGCTGCGCGGGATGGAGTTCTACCAGGGCCGGCTGATCGCGTACAGCCTGGGTAACTTCGCCGGCGGCGGCAACTCGCTGAGCAACGCCGGTCGTCTCGGCTGGGGCGGGGTGCTGAAGGTGTCGCTCAAGCCGGACGGCAGCTGGGCTGGCGGTTCGTTCACCTCCACCTACATGAACTCCGCGGGCAAGCCGACGATGGACCCGGACGACCGCGGCCTGGGTCTGGTCACCGAGTTGAGCCGCGCCGACTTCCCGAAGGCTGGCGCTCGCCTCGACGGGCAGGGGAAGATCTCGCCGCCGACCGCCGGCTGACCCGAGGAGGACCGTCCGGGGTGCGACGTAGGCTGACCGTCGTGACCAGTAGCCCTCCCGGTGCCAGCGAGACCGACCTCGGGCGCAAACGCCGTGCCCGCAAGATCGGCCGGGTGCTGGCCGAGACGCACCCCGACGCGCATTGTGAGCTGGACCACTCCAACGCTCTGGAGTTGGCCGTCGCCACGATCTTGTCCGCGCAGTGCACGGACAAGAAAGTCAACGAGGTCACCCCGAAGCTCTTCGCCCGCTACCCGAGCGCTGCCGCGTACGCCGCCGCCGACCGGGGCGAGATGGAGGAGCTGATCCGGCCCACCGGTTTCTACCGCAACAAGACCGACTCGCTGCTCAAGCTCGGTCAGGCCCTCCTCGACCGGTACGACGGCGAGGTCCCGGGCCGGCTGGTCGACCTGGTGACGCTCCCCGGCATCGGTCGCAAGACCGCCAACGTGATCCTCGGCAACGCCTTCGACGTCCCGGGCATCACCGTCGACACGCACTTCCAGCGGCTGGTCCACCGGTGGGGGCTGACCACCGAGACCGACCCGGTCAAGATCGAGCACGCGATCGGCGCGCTGTACGACAAGCGCGACTGGACCATGCTCTCGCACCGGATCATCTTCCACGGGCGACGGGTCTGCCACGCCCGCAAGCCGGCCTGTGGCGCGTGCACCCTCGCGAAGCTCTGCCCTTCCTACGGCACCGGCCCGACCGAGCCGGCTGCCGCCGCCAAGCTGCTCAAGGGCCCCCGGGCGCGCGACCTCGCGGTCGCTGCCGGGGTCGACCCGGAGCTGGTGCCCGCCCAGGCGATCGCCGCGGAGGTGCCGTGAACCGCCGCCTCGCCCTCGCCGTCGTGCCGCTGCTGCTGGCCGTCAGTGGGTGCACCAGCGGCACCGCCGACGACGAGCCAGCCCCCCGTCCGGTGACTGCTGAGCGACCGTCCCCGTTCCGGGACTGCGCCGCGCTGAGCACCGCGCCCACCGCCGCGTCGCCCGGCTCGGGCACGACTGCGCCGGCGTCGCCCGGCTCGGGCACGACTGCGCCGGCGTCGCCCGGCTCGGGCACGACTGCGCCCGCCGCTGGCGGGCCGGCGCTGCCGGAGCTGACCCTCTCCTGCTTCACCGGCGGTGCCCCCGTCGCGCTGCGGGAGGTGGCCGGGCCGGCGGTGATCAACGTGTGGGCTTCCTGGTGCCCGCCGTGCCGCAAGGAGTTGCCCGCTTTCCAACGCCTCAGCGAGCGGGCCGCCGGTCAGCTCCAGGTGGTCGGGGTCAACAGCCGCGACAGCCGCAGCGGCGCCCAGTCCATCGGTGAGGACTTCGGCGTTCGATTCCCGATGCTGATGGACCAGGGCGAGGCGGTGCAGCGCGAGCTGAAGCGCAACGCCATTCCGCTGACCCTCTTCGTCGACGCCGACGGTCAGGTCCGGTACATCGACGCCAGCGGTGCTCTCGACGACGCCACGCTCGCCAAGCTGGTCCGCCAGCACCTCGGCCTGGCGGTGCCGGCGTGACCCGTCGGCCACCCGAGTGGATCGAGCCGTTACTGACCCGGCTGGGCACCGCCCGCGCCGAGGACTTCACCAGGCTGACCACCCCCGCCGAGGGCGGACGGGAGAGCGCTGTGCTGGTGCTGCTCGGCGAGCAGCCCGGCGTGGGTCCCGACGTGCTGATCCTGCAACGCGCCGCCACCCTGCGCAACCACGCCGGTCAGCCCGCCTTTCCCGGCGGTGCGGCCGACCCTGAGGACGCCGACGTCCGTGCCACCGCCCTGCGCGAGGCGAACGAGGAGGTGGGCCTCGACCCGACCAGCGTGACCGTGCTGGCCGAGCTGCCGAAACTGTGGATCCCGGTCAGCGACTTCGTGGTCACGCCGGTGCTCGCCTGGTGGCACGACCCGCACCCGGTGCACCCACGGGAGCCGGCCGAGGTGGCACACGTCGCCCGCTTGCCGGTCAGCGAGCTGGTCGATCCGGAAAACCGACTGCGGGTGCGCCACCCGAGTGGCTGGATCGGTCCGGCCTTCTCGGCGCGCGGGATGCTCGTCTGGGGCTTCACCGCCGGGGTGCTCGCCACCCTCCTCGAGATGGGCGGCTGGGCCCGTCCGTGGTCGCCGGGCCGAGTGATGGAACTTCCGCCGACCGGGGCGACACCCGCCCCCTCCGCCGGCACCGACGAGGCCGACGAGAACGCCCTGCGCTGACCGCACGGTCACCATCCGCAAGCGATGGTCATCCGGCGGGCACACTGCCCGTACGCTTGACCCGTGTCCGTCGTGGATCTCGTCCTGCTGCTGCTCATGCTCGTGTTCGCGATCAGCGGATACCGCCAGGGTTTCGTCATCGGCGTCACGTCGTTGTCCGGCTTCTTCCTGGGTCTGCTGCTGGGTCTCCAGCTCGGGCCGCTGTTCGCCAGACAGTTCGTGGACGCCGGCACCCGCGTGCTGATCTCGCTCGTGGCCATCTTCGGGCTGGCGGTGGTCGGGCAGGCACTCGCCGGTTGGCTCGGCTCGCACCTGCGCAAGACGATCACCAGCGACGTGGGCAAACGGATCGACGACGTCGGTGGGGCGTTCGTCTCGCTGTTCGCGGTGCTCCTGCTCGCGTGGCTGGTGGCCGTGCCGCTCGGTTCGTCCTCGGTGCCCTGGCTCGCCGCCTCGGTCCGCAACAGCGCGTTGATCACGGTGGTCAACCGGGTGCTGCCGGAGCAGGCCCACCAGTTGTCCACGGCGCTGGAGGACACCGTCGACACCGACGGGTTCCCGGACGTCTTCGGTGACCTCGCGCCCACCCGGGCCCGGCAGGTCGACCCTCCGGACCCGGCGCTGGCCGGCTCCCAGGTGGTGGTCAGCGGCCAGCAGTCGGTCGTCAAGGTGCTCGGCTCCGCGCCCAGCTGCTCACGCCGGATCGAGGGTTCCGGTTTCGTGTACGCGGACGACCGGGTGATGACCAACGCGCACGTCGTGGCCGGCACCCGCTCGGTCGCTGTGGAGTTGGGCGGCGAGCGGTACGACGGCAAGGTGGTCGTCTACGACCCGAACCGCGACCTGGCGGTGCTGCTGGTGCCCGGGCTGCCCGGACCGTCCCTGCGGTTCGCCGCCGGCAACGCGGGCAGCGGCTCGGACGCCATCGTGCTCGGCTTCCCGCTCGACGGCCCCTACAACGCGCAGTCGGCGCGCATCCGGGACGTCGACCGGATCAAGGGCCCGGACATCTACTCCGCCAACGAGGTGACCCGGGAGATATACACCATTCGGGCGCTGGTCCGCAGCGGCAACTCGGGCGGTCCGCTGCTCTCCGCCAATGGCCTGGTGCTCGGCGTGATCTTCGCGGCGGCGTCCGACGACCCGAACACCGGCTTCGCGGTGACGGCGGCCGAGGCCCGTCCGGTGGCGTTGGCCGGGGCTGAACGCAACCGACAGGTCGCCACCGGCGAGTGCACCTGAGCGTCGAAGCGGGGGTCAGCCCACCCCACGGGCCGGCACTGCGCGACGCCCGACGGGGTGTGCCCGCCAACTGGTGAACGCGGCGGTGGTAGCCGCGACCACCGCCACACCGAGCAGCCATCCGCCCAGCACGTCGCTGGTGAAGTGCACGCCGAGCGCCACCCTGCTCAGCCCGGTCACCACGGTGAGCAGCACCGCCGCGACCCAGAGCGCAGCCCGTGCCGCCCCTTGCCGGGCGTACGGAAGGAGCACCAGCAGCAGCACCCCGGCGGCCAGGGTGGCGTTCAGCGCGTGCCCCGAGGGGAATGAGTAACCGGCGGCCCGGGCCACCGGGTCCAGCAGCTCCGGCCGGTCCCGGCCGACCAGCAGCTTGAGCAGCGGACCCAGCAACCCGCCGACGACCATGGTGGTGGCCGCCCAGAGGGCCAGGCGGCGGGCCCCCCGGCGCAGCAGCCAGATCACCAGGAGCAGGGCGCCGGCGCGCAGCGGCATCGGCGCGAACACCTCGGTCCAGACCCGCATCAGCACGACCCATGCCGGGTGATCGTGGGCGTAGTCGAGCAGCGCGTCGGTGACCGCCGTGTCCAACCGGTGCAGCGGTGCCCAGGCGCCGAGCACCAGCAGCGTGAGCAGCGCGAACGGCACCAGCACCAGGAACGCCGCCATCGTGGCGAGAGTGAGCCGCAGCCCCAGCGCGTGGTCCGGGTCGAATCGACGGTGCCGCCACGACGGCTGGCCGGTGAGGGTGAGCGTGGGTGGCCGGTGCGTACTCATGGACCCTGTTCTACCCGACCGGGCGACCGGTCAGGCCTGTCGGACGGCCGTGCTCAACGGGTCCGCTGGCGGAGCCGGCGGATCATCAGCGCCGCACCGCCGACCAGAGCGACCAGGAGGACGACAGTGGTCGCCAGTTGCTCCGGCGCGGACGTGTCCTGACCGCCCGCCGCCCGAGCCGTCCACCGGCTCTGCTGACCGGACGCGGCGAGACCCAGGGGATCGGTACCGGCACCGGCCACCGGATCGTCGTCGACCGAGCCCGGCGCCGGACCGAAACCGGTCACCCCCGGCGACGTCTGGTCGTCCAGCGGGTTGGCGGTCACCGGCGGCACCTGAGCTGTCAACGCGGCCACCGGGTCGACCACCCCGTACCCGAAGCGGTCGTCCCGCCCGGTCGGGCCCAGGTCCCGGGCGGTGGCCAACAACCGGTTGACCACCTCACCCGCGGGCATCTGCGGATAACGGGACCGGACCAGCGCGGCGGTCGCGGCCACCAGCGGCGCGGCGAAGCTGGTGCCCTGCACCCGCCAGTACCCGCCGGGGGGCTTGGCGCCGACCAGCCCGCTGGCCGGGGCGGTGAGCACAGTGGCCGGGCCGGTGATGGACCCGGACCACAGGTTGTCGCTGCTGCGTTCGAGACCGGCCACCGCGATCACACCGGGCTCCCGAGCCGGATACCAGACCTTGGTGCTGCTGGAGGTGGCCAGGTTGCCGGTGCAGGCGACCACGACCACGTCCCGGACGAACGCGTAGTCCAGGGCAGCGGCCAGGGCCGGGCTGTCGCCGCTGCCGCCCAGCGACAAATTGATCACACGGGCGCCGTTGTCGACCGCCCAGCGAACCCCCTGGGCGACGATCAGCGCGTCGTCGTAACGGTTCTCCTCGTCCAGCACCCGGACCGGCAGGATCCGGGCGTCCGGTGCCAGGCCGATCACGCCCCGCTTGTCGTCGCTGCGCCCGGCGATCAGGCCGGCCACCGTCGTGCCGTGGCCCACCGGGTCCGGGCCCGGAGCGCCGCCGGGGCCGACCAGGTCCTTGCCGGGGAGCACCTGGCCGACCAGGTCGGGGTGCGTGCCGTCCACTCCGGAGTCGACAACCGCCACTGTCACACCCCGGCCGGTCGAGGTACGCCACGCCGTCTCGGCCTGCAATTCGTCGATCTGCCACTGCTCGTCGCGGACCTGGTCGGTGCGGGCGACGGCGTCACCGGGGGCGAACGCCATCGGCGCGCCGGCGAGCTGTCCGCCATTCGTGGGCGCGGCGACCGGCACGGCTGCCGCGGTCGGTGCCACGACGGCGAGCGCCGCGGCGACGCCGAGCAGCACTCGGCCGGTCGTTCGTCGGGCCGCTGACGGACCGCTGTACCGCACCCCAGTCACATCCCCAGCCATTCATCCCGACGGAACCATGACGATCGGAGATTACCGCTTTCCCCACCCGTCACGGGAAGAACCAGCGAGTCAGGTCATTGCGGCGGCAGTTGCGCCAGCTGAACGAGGCGTACGCCCTCCCGCCGGGTGACCAGTCGGCCACGCCCCGGCGGCAGCGGTCCGGGTCGCACCGGCCCGACGAGTGCGCCCTCCTCGGGGCTGCCCGCCATCACCAGGCCGGCGGTGGACAGCTCCCGCAGGCGCTGCACGATCGGCTCGTACTGGGCGCGGCCCGCCCCACCGGAGCGGCGGGCCAGCACCAGGTGCAGCCCGATGTCCCGGGCGTGCGGCAGGTGCTCCTCCAGTGCCCGCAACGGGTTCGCCGGCCCTGCCGCCACCAGGTCGTAGTCGTCCACCAACACGAACAGCTCCGGCCCGGACCACCAGGACCGGTCCCGCAACTGCTGCGGGGTGACCTCCGGCCCAGGGGCCCGCCGCTCCAGGTAGCCGGCGGCCGACTCGACCAGGTCGGCGGTGTGCGCGGCGGCGGTGCCGTACCCGATCAGATGTGGCGTCTCGATCGCGCCGAGCAGGCTGCGCCGGTAGTCGACGAGGATCACCCGCGCCTGCTCGGGAGTGAAGCGGGTGATGATCGAGGTGGCCAGTGCGCGCAGGAACGACGACTTGCCGCACTCCGAGTCCCCGAAGACCACGAAGTGTGGCTCGGTGGAGAAGTCGAGCAGCACCGGGCGCAGGTCCGCCTCCGCGATCCCGATCGGCAGCCGCAGCCCGGTCGTCGAGGTGAGGTCCAGATCGGCGTACGGCAGCACCGGCGGGAGCAGCCGCACCCGGGGCGCCGGAGGCCCCGCCCACCCCTCGGTGGCCCTCTTGACCAGCTCGGCGGTGTCCCCGCCGGCGGTACCGAGCTGAGGCAGCGCGGTGAGGAAGTGCAGGCCCTCCGCGGTCACCCCTCGACCGGGGCGCTCCGGCACGTTCGCGGCGGCACGCCGGGCCACCAGCGAGTCGGCCGGGTCACCGAGGCGTAGCTCCAGCCGGGAGCCGAACAGGTCCCGGATCGCCGGACGGAAATCCAGCCAGCGCAGCGCGGTGGCGACCACGTGCAGTCCGTACGACAGACCCCGGGTGGCCAGGTCGGTGACGAGTGGCTCCAGGTCGTCGTACTCGCCGCGCATGGTGCTCCACCCGTCGATCACCAGGAACACGTCGCCGTACGGGTCGGCGCCCGGCTGACCGGCCGTCCCCGCTGCCGCTCGACGTTGCCGGTACGCGGCCATCGACTCGACGCCCAACTCCGCGAAGCGGCGTTCCCGATCGACCAGCAGGGCGGTCATCTCGCCGACGGTGCGTCGTACGGCGGTGGGGTCGGCGCGGCCGGTCACCCCGCCCACGTGCGGCAGGTCGCGCAGTGCGGCCAGCCCGCCGCCGCCGAAGTCGAGGCAGTAGACCTGCACCTCGGCGGGTGTGTGGGTGAGCGCCAGCGCGCAGATCAGCGTGCGCAGGGCGGTGGACTTGCCGCTCTGCGGCGCACCGACCACCGCGACGTGCCCGGCGGCACCGTCCAGCGCCAACCAGAGCAGGTCCCGGCGCTGCTCCAACGGCCTGTCCACCACCGCCATCGGCACTCCCAGTGAGCCGTGCAGCTCCGGGTTGCCCACGCTGAGCCCGCGTTTCGGGTGCACCTCGACCGGGCCGAGCAACTCGTCCAGGGCCGGCGGCTGACCGAGCGGCGGAAGCCACACCTGGTGTGCCGGCGGGCCCTGCCCGACGAGCCGGTCCACCAGCAGGTCGAGCAGCGTCCTACTGCCCTCCTCCTCCGCCACGGCCGGCTGGAGCGGGGTTGCCGGCTCGGGCACCGGTACGACGTGGGTGGTGAAGGTGAGCAGCCGCGCGCCTCCCTCGGCGGCGACGCCGCCCGACGCGGCCCGACGGTGGACGGCACCGGAGACGTACGCGGCCTTGAACCGGGCCAGCGGGTCGGTGCCGGCGCGCAGGTAGCCGTGGCCCGGCGAGCGGGGCAGCTCGTGCGCGTCCGCCACGCCGAGCACCGTCCGGGACTCCAGGGCCGAGAAGGTGCGCAACCCGATCCGGTACGACAGGTGGGTGTCCAACCCGCGGAGCCGGCCCTCCTCCAACCGCTGGCTGGCAAGCAGCAGGTGCACGCCGAGCGACCGCCCCAGCCGGCCGATCTGCACGAACAGGTCGATGAAGTCGGGCTTGGCGGAGAGCAGTTCCGAGAATTCGTCGCAGATCAGCAGCAACGACGGCAGCGGGGCCAGCGGGCTGCCGGCCGCCCGGGCCCGTTCGTAGTCGCGCACGCTGGCGAAGTTGCCGGCGCGGCGCAGCAACTCCTGGCGGCGGACCAGCTCCCCGTTGATCGCGTCCACCATTCGATCGACCAGGGGCAACGCGTCGGCCAGGTTGGTGATCACGGCTGCGGTGTGCGGCAGCCGGTCGAACGAGGTGAAGGTGGCGCCGCCCTTGAAGTCGACAAGCACGAAGTTGAGCTGTTCGGAGCTGTGCGTGGCGGCGAGCCCCAGCACCAGCGTGCGGAGCAGCTCGGACTTGCCGGAGCCGGTCGCCCCGATGAGCAGACCGTGTGGGCCCATGCCGTCCTGGGCGGACTCCTTGAGGTCCAGCTCGATGGCCCCGCCGTCCACGCCCACCCCGATCGGCACCCGCAACCGGTCTCGCGCCGAACGCGGCAACCAGCCCTGTTCCGCAGTGAAGCTCTCCGGGTCACCGAGACCGAGCAGCTCGGGAAGGCCCAGGTCGGCCTGGAACGGGGCGTCCGGCCCGCGGGCCGCGCCGGCGAGCCGCAGCGGCGCCAACCGCCGGGCGACCGCCTCGGCGTCGGCCAGGTCCAACTGGTCGGCGGTGCCCACCTCGGCGTGCCCGTCGGACGACAACGAGTGCAGCCGGCGGTTGTGCAACTCCAGCAGCAGCGCGTACCGGTCCAGTAGCCGGGGCGGCGGAGTGTCCAGGTCCAGCACGGTGACCGCGTCGATGCCACCGTCGCCGGTCAGCTCACTGGCACCGGTCAGGTCGCCGCCGTCGAGGACCACCACCACGTGCGGGCCGTCGGTGGCCGGGCCGGCCGGACTGAACCGGGATCGGGTGGCCAGCACGTCGGCCAGCAGCGACTCCAGTTCGGCGGCGGAGCTGGTGACCAGCCGTACCGGGCCGAGCGCGTCGGTGCGGCCGGGATGGTGGGCGTGTGGGAGCCACTTCACCCACTCCCAGCAGGCGCGGCGCTCCGGCCCGGCGCAGACCGCGACGAGTAGTTCGTCGGGGGCGTGGAAGACCGCCAGCTGGGTCAGCACGGCCCGGACCAGCGCCTGCGCCGCCGGGTCGCCGGTGGGGGGCCCGCCGGTGGTCGGGTTGGTCGCCCGGGTGCGGCCGGCGGGTCGCACGTGCACCCGGGCGAAGCTGCGCAGCGACAGCGCCACCGGCAGGTCCGGCACCACGGAGTACGCGTCCAGGAAGCGGCGTAGCGCGCCAGCGGTCATCGGCTCAAGCTCCTCCAACGGCCGGGTGACCGGTGGAACGAGTGGAGTGGCCAGGGTCTGCGGCCCGACGCCGACCCGCACCACCGCGAAGTCCGGGTCGGCGGGCCGCCGCTCCCAGACCCGGTGGCTGTCCACGGTCGACCAGAGCCGGCCCGGGTCCGGGTGCCGGTAGTAGAGCCCGGCCCGTTGCTGGCCCGCGGTCCGCCGGACCCGCCGCCGCAGCGTGGCCAGGTGGCGCAGGTACTCCCTGCGGGCGGCCATCATCTCGGACTTCTTCGGGGTGCCGGAGGCGCTGCCCCAGGACGTCACCAGCATCGCCAACGAGGAGAGCCCGAACATCCCGCCCACCACGTACGAGTAGGCGCCGCCACCCCGGCCGAACATCATCGCCATCGCCACCGTGCCGCCGAGCATGGGCAGCAGCATGAGCATCTGCTGCCACCGTCCGCCGGTCACCACGGGGATCTCCGGCGGTGCCTCGACCGACAGCTCACCGGCGGGGATCTCCGGCGCTGGTCGGCGCGGTGGGCGCTTGATGACGACGGTGGACACTCGGCCTCCTGACAGCGCTGGGTAACCCGAGCCTGGCTCATGGTAGGTAAAGTCCTGTCGTCCGCGCAGCCTCCGATCCCCCTCGATATGGAGACCAGTCGATGACTACCGGGCTGGTACGCGTCACCATCAGCGCGCCGCAACGACGGGTGGACGTCGCCCTGCCGGAGCAGGTGCCCCTGGCTGAGCTGCTGCCCGACGTGCTCCGGCACGCCGGTGTCGGGCTGGCCGACGACGGCGAGCAGCACGGTGGTTGGGTGCTCCGCCGCACCGACGGGGCGTTGCTGGTGACAGCCCAGGCGCTGCTGCCGCAGGGGGTCCGCGACGGTGAGGTGCTGCACCTCGTGCCGGCCCGCGCACACTGGCCCGAGTTGGAGTACGACGACGTCATCGAGGCGATCGCCGAGGGTGCTCGCCGCCGTGGTGGTGCCTGGTCGCCCACGGCCACCCGGGCGGCTGGTCTGGCCGGTGCCGCCGTACCGCTCGCGGTCGGACTGCTCGCCCTGCTCGCCGGTGGCCCGACCCAGCGGGCCGGTTGGCTGGCGGCCGTCGCGGTTGCCCTGGTGCTCACGGTGGCCGCCACAGTGGCCTCCCGCGCCAACGGCGACGGTGTCGCCGGCGCGACGCTCGGCGGTTACGCGCTGCCCTACGCGTTCACGGCCGGCGCCCTGGCGGTCGGCTCCGGCGACCCGGTCGGGCCGTTCGGGCCGGCCCGCTGGGTGGGCGCTCCCGAACTGCTGGCCGGCTCGGTCGCGCTGCTGTTGGTGGCGTTGATCGGTCTGCTCGGGGTGGCCAGCCGGCTGCGGGTCTTCGTGGCCGGTGTCACGGTCGGCCTGATCGGTGCGGGGGCCGCGCTCGGTGCGCTGCTGATGACCACGGCCGGTACGGCGGCGGTGCTGCTCAGCGCACTGGTCTTCGCCGTCGGCGTGATCCCGTTGCTGGCCATCCGGCTGGGCAAGTTGCCGCTCCCGCCGATCACCCTGCCGGCCTCGACTCCCGCGGAGGAGCCGGAGCGGGCCCGGGACCTGCCGGACCGGGGCCGGGTGCACGCCGCGGTGATCCGCACCGAGGAGATGCTGACCGGGATGCTGATCGGTCACGCCCTGCTGGCGGTTGCCACGGCGGTCGTACTCGTGGTTGCCGGTGGCACCGCCGGTCGGGTGCTGGTGGCGGTCACCTCGGCCGTGCTGTTGCTGCGGTCGTGGCTGTTCGTGGCGCTGCGACACCGGGTGCCGATGGTGCTCGCCGGGCTGGCCGGCTACGCGGTGCTGGGCGCGGCGCTGGTCGGTCGGGCCGACGAGGCCGGGCGGTTGGTGCTGGTCCTCGGCGGGACGGCGTTGGCCCTGGTGGCAGCCGCCAGCGGCACCGCGTACGCCCGGCGGCCGGTCTCGCCGTACGTCGGGAGGATCGCGGACCTCACCGACACGGCCCTGGTGGTGGCCGTGGTGCCCATCGCCTGCGCGGTGCTCGACCTGTACGACCGGGCCCGAGGGCTGCTCGGTTGAGCGACCCTCGGGCCCGGTGCGTCAGCGGTCGTCAGTGGGCGGATTCGCCGCGCGCCTCGGCGTCCCTGGCCCGCTGGTAGGAGGCGTGGATCTCGGCCTCGGCCTCGGTACGGCCGACCCAGGTCGCGCCCTCCACCGACTTGCCGGGCTCCAGGTCCTTGTACACCTCGAAGAAGTGCTGGATCTCCAGGCGGTCGAACTCGCCCAGGTGGTGGATGTCGCGCAGGTGCTCCTGGCGGGGGTCCTCGTAGGGCACGCAGAGGACCTTGTCGTCCCCGCCCTTCTCGTCGGTCATCCGGAACATGCCGATGGTGCGGCAGCGGATCAGGCAGCCCGGGAAGGTCGGCTCGGGGACCAGCACGAGGGCGTCCAGTGGGTCGCCGTCCTCGCCCAGCGTGCCCTCGATGAACCCGTAGTCGGCCGGGTACTGGGTGGAGGTGAAGAGGGTGCGGTCCAACCGGATCCGGCCGGTCTTGTGGTCCACCTCGTACTTGTTCCGGTGACCTTTGGGGATCTCAACCGTCACGTCGAAATCCATCTGCACGCTCCCTCGTCTGCCCACGCTGGCTAACGGAACCACTGGCGGCCCTCCGGACAGGTGAATGCCCACCCGCCGACTCCGGCCGCCGCATAGTCTTCGGACCGAAGTAGTGTCACCCAAGCCGATTTTCGCTGGGGGAGGAGGGGGTTGTGGGGAGGGAAGATTCACACTACCGCCCGGACGGGGGCTCCGCGCACGGTACCGGACGATCCGGCTCGGGCAGTGCCAAGGGGCGGGTCCCGGTGCCGGAGGCGCACCTCCCACGGGCTCCCGAACCACCGGCCACGGCACCGGAGACGGTGTCCGAGCGACCCCCGCCGCTGCCCTGGCGCCCGCCGGCCGGTCCGGTACCGCCCACGCCGAACACCGGTCGCTTCCCGGTAGCCGGCGGTGAGCGGCCGGTGAGCGGCCCGCCGCGCGGCAGTGCCAGGGTCCCGGTCAGCCCTGCGCCGGTCAGCCCGCCACTCGCTTCCGGGCCGGCCGTCCCCGGCGCCGGTGAGGTCCCCCCGTTGGGCCCACCGATCTCCGCGTTGCCGGCACCCGCCGGCGCCGCGCCCGTGCCGGCACCCGTGCCCGCGCCCGCCGCGCCGCGCCGCCGCGGGCGGCTGCCGCTGGTGCTGGCCGCCGTGCTCCTGCTGGTGCTCGCCAGCGTCGGGCTCGTGATCACCCGTCCCGGCCCGGTCGCCGGGTGGCTGGGTGACGACGCCGGGTCCGGGCCGAACGCGGCAGGCGTGCCCCCGGACCCCGCCCCGTCGGAGGTGCTGGCCGGCCCGGATTCGAACGCCCCGGTGCCCACCCCGGACGGGGTTCGTGCCGCGCTCGATCCACTGGTCGGGGTCGCAGCCCTGGGTGACCGGGTGAACGTCTCGGTCGCCGACGTGATCACCGGTCAGACGCTGTTCGCCAAGGGTGCGGACGACGGCACCGTCCCCGCCTCGGTGACCAAGCTGGTGACCGCGGTGACCGTGCTCGCCGCCCGGGGGCCCGGCCACCGGATTCCCACTCGTGCGGTGGCCGGCGCGAAGGCCGGCGAGGTGGTGATCATCGGTGGCGGTGACCCGACCCTGGCGATCAACAAGAAGGGCTACTACCCGGGTGCGGCGCGCCTCGACGATCTGGCCGCCCAGGTGCGTACCGCGCTCGGCGGCACCCCGCCGACCAGCGTCACCGTCGACGGCTCGCTCTACTCCGGCCCGGTCTACGGCCCGGGCTGGGACGACGACATCCCCACCGGCGGGTCGGGCGGCGCGGTGACCGCGTTGATGACCGACGGCGCGCGTACGGACCCGGGCGTCGACCACGGATCCGCCCAGCGGTTCGCCGAGCCGGACCTGGCCGCCGGCAAGGCGTTCGCCCGGTTGCTCGGGGTGCCGACCGACGCCGTGCAGCGTGGCACCGCACCGGCCCCGGCCCAGGCCGCGGCCGGCGCCACCCCGGCACCGGGCACCGAGTTGGGCGTGGTGCAGTCTCCGCCGCTGATCCGGCTCGTCGACGTCATGATCAGCGAGAGCGACAACCTGGTGGCTGAGGCGCTCGCCCGTCAGGTCGCGCTGGCCCGCAACCAGCCGGCCTCGTTCGACGGGGGTGCCGCCGCCATGGACGCCGAGGTCGCGGAGTTGGGCCTGCCCGCCGACGAGATGAGCGTCTCCGACGGCAGCGGCCTGTCCCGCCGCAACCGGATCAGCCCGTCGCTGCTGACCGACCTGATCCGGTTGGCCGCCAGCCCGGACCATCCGGAGTTGGCAGGCGTCTTCGGTGGTCTGCCGGTGGGCGGTTGGTCCGGGACGCTGAACGAGCGCTACCGCAACACCGCGGGCACCGCCGTCGGCGCGGGCAGCGTCCGGGCCAAGACCGGCACCCTGACCGGCGTGCACGCCATCGCGGGCCTGGTCACCACCGCCGACGGTCGGCTGTTGACCTTCGCGGTGCTCACCGACAAGGTGCCGGGTGACCGCGATACCGCCCAGCCGGCGCTGGACCGGATCGCCGCCGCGCTGGCCGGCTGCGGCTGCGGCTGACCCTCGCCGCTCCGGAGGCGACGCGGTCGCCATCGGTGTCGATCGAGGGCGCGAGCCCGGGCCGGGGTGTCGCGGCGCGGGTACGGTGGGTCCATGGCGCAGTTCGTGGACTGGGATCTGGCCGCCGCCACGGCGGGGGCGTTGAGCAAGTCTGGCCCCCGCGTGTCGTACGCCGAAGCCACCGACGTGGTCGGCGACCTGCGCCGGCTGACCGACGAGGCGGCCGGGCACGTGGCCGACTACACGGGGCTGCGGGCGCAGGTGTCGCACCCGCCGGTCCGGGTGGTCGATCGCCGCGACTGGGCCGCGACCAACATCGCCGGGCTCCGCGAGGTCATCACCCCGCTGGTGAGTCGGCTCTCCGGTGACAAGCAACCGGGCGCGTTGACCGAGGCGATCGGGTCCCGGCTGACCGGGGTGCAGGCCGGCACGGTGCTGGCCTACCTCTCCGGCCGGGTGCTCGGCCAGTACGAGGTCTTCTCGGCCGAACCGGGCCAACTGCTGCTCGTCGCACCGAACATCGTCGAGGTGGAGCGCAAGCTCGGCGCCGACCCTCGGGACTTCCGGCTCTGGGTGTGTCTGCACGAGGTCACCCACCGCACCCAGTTCACGGCCGTGCCGTGGATGCGGGCCTATTTCCTCAGCGAGGTGCAGGCGTTCGTTGACGCCTCGTCCAGCGGGAGTGAGCACCTGCTCGAGCGGTTGCGGCGCGGCGTGGCCACGTTGTCCGAGGCGATCCGTGACCCGGAGAGCCGCACCAGCGTGTTGGACATCGTGCAGACCCCGGCGCAGCGGGCCGTACTGGACCGGCTCACCGCGTTGATGACCCTGCTGGAAGGGCACGCCGAGTTCGTGATGGACGGCGTCGGCCCGCAGGTGATCCCGAGCGTCGAGCGGATCCGGGCGTCGTTCAACCGACGTCGGGAGGCGGGCAACCCGCTGGAGAAGGCGATTCGCCGGCTGCTCGGGGTGGACGTCAAGATGCGCCAGTACGCCGAGGGGCGCAAGTTCGTGCACGGGGTGGTGGAACGTGTCGGCATGGACGGCTTCAACTCGATCTTCAACTCGCCGTTGACCCTGCCTCGACTGTCGGAGTTGGGTGACCCGGATGCCTGGGTCGCCCGGGTGCACGGCCCGGCCGGCACCATCCCGGCCGCTGGCTGACCGCCCGCCGGTGGCCGCGCTCGCTCCGCCGGTGGCCGCGATCCGGGTGGCCGTACGCCGGGCCCTGACCGGTCTGCCGTCCGGCGGTCCGGTGCTGGTCGCCTGCTCCGGCGGCGCCGACTCGCTCGCGCTCGCGGCGGCCACCGTGTTCGTGGCACCTCGGCTGGGCCGCGCCGCGGTGCTCGTCACCGTCGACCACGGCTTGCAGGACGGCTCCGCGGAGCGCGCGGAGGCGGTGGCCACCTGGGGTCGGGGGATCGGGTTCGGGTCGGCGACGGTGGTCCGGGTGGAGGTGGCCGGGCGTCCCGGCGGGCCGGAGGCGGCTGCCCGCGAGGCCCGCTACCAGGCGCTGACCGAGGTGGCCCGGCAGCAGAACGCGGTCGCTGTGCTCACCGGGCACACCCGCGACGATCAGGCGGAGACGGTGCTGCTCGCGCTCGCCCGGGGTGCCGGCCCACGAGGGTTGGCGGGGATGCCTGACCGGCGGGATCTGGGCGGGGTGCCGCTGCTGCGCCCGCTGCTGGAGATCGGCCGGGAGCAGACCCGCGCCGCCTGCGTCGTCCTCGGGCTGACTCCGTGGCAGGACCCGCACAACACCGACCCGTCGTACGCCCGGTCGAGGGTGCGGGCCGACCTGCTGCCGGCGCTGGTACGGGCGCTCGGCCCCGGCGTGGTGGACAACCTCGCGCGTACCGCCCGGCTGGTGGCCGCCGACAACGCCGCGCTCGACGAGTTGGCGCGGACGGCGCTGGCGGCGGCCCGGTGTCCCGACGGAGGGCTGTCCGTGCCGGCGCTGCGCGGCCTGGTGCCCGCCGTACGCGGTCGGGTGTTGCATTTCTGGGCCCGTGAGCTGGGCGCCCTGCCGGGGGCGTTGTCGCACCGGCACGTCGCCGCGTTGGACGCCCTGGTCACCGATTGGCACGGTCAGGGCCCGGCCGACCTGCCCGGCGGTGTCCGGGTGCTGCGGCGCGACGGCAGGTTGGTCTCGGGCTGAGACTCCGGGTCAGCCGCTGTGTGCCCGGTCCCGGAAGGTGGTCCGGTAGCTGTGCGGGGTGGCGCCGACCCGGCGGCTGAAGTGGTGACGCAGCGCTGCCGCGTCGCTGAAGCCGGACTGGTCGGCGACCGCCTCCACGCTCAACGGGGTCTCCTCCAGCAGCCGCCGGGCGAGCAGCACCCGCTGGTTGGTGAGCCAGTCGTGCGGTGTGGTGCCGGTCTCGGCGCGGAACCGGCGGGCGAAGGTGCGGGGTGCCATGCCGGCGCGGGCGGCCAACTCCTCCACGGTGATCGTCCGGTCCAGGTGACCCATCAGCCATTCCAGCACCGGTTCGAGGGTGGGTGCCTCGGGCGCCTTGGGGATGGGCGCCTCGACGTACTGGGACTGACCGCCGTCGCGGTGCGGCGGGACCACCATCCGCCGGGCCAGCCGGGTCGCGGTGGCCGAGCCGTGCTCCTGGCGGATCAGGTGCAGGCACGCGTCGATGCCGGCCGCCGTGCCGGCGCTGGTGAGCAGCCGACCGTCCTGGACGTAGAGCGAGTTGCAGCGCACCCGGGCGCGTGGGTGCCGGAGTTGCAGCTCGTCCACGTACCGCCAGTGGGTCGTGCACTCGCGGTCGTCGAGCAGCCCGGCCGCACCGAGCAGGAAGGCTCCGGAGCAGACGCTGAACAGGTGCGCGCCGCGGGCGTCGGCCCGGCGTAGCGCGTCGAGCACCGGGCCGGGGACGGTGGTGCCCTGGCTGTGCGCGGGAACGGCCACCAGGTCGGCCTCGTCGACCGGGCCGAGGTCCGCGTGTGGGGTCAGGTGGAAGCCGGACGAGGTACGCACGGGGGCGCCGTCGGGGCTGCACACCTGGAAGCGGTAGGCGGGAAAACCGTCGGCTGTCCGGTCGGTGCCGAACACCTCGGCGAGTACGCCGAGCTCGAAGGGGGCGACCTGGTCGAGGGCGAGGACGGCAACTGACCGCAGCATGTGACGAGGGTAACCCGACAGGTGGCAGTAAATCGATGACCACTGGCATTCCTGCCACTGTCCGGCCGGCTTGGCAGGTCGCAGACTGGTCTCAGTCCGGTGCGCACCGGCGGCGAAACCGACAGCAATCATCTGAAAGCGAGCGCCGCCATGGAGTTCCTGCTCTTCCTCCTGTTCCTCGTCCTGCTCGTCGCCGCCTCGGCGGCCGGCCTCACCGTCGACAGCCACGATTCGGCCGACTGGAAGCCCAGCGACGCCGGTCGCCGCTGGCGGTCACGCACCAACTGATGTGATTAGCGTTGTTTGCGCAGAAAATCCTTGGCGGGACCGCGCCAAAAGGTGCGGCCCCGCCGACGGAGGCCATCCGACGTACGGCAGGCTAGGAGTCATGGCTGACGGCTCCTGGTACGACGCCGACATCGACCACGTGATCATCTCTGAGGCGCAGATCCGCGAGAAGACGGCGGAGCTGGCCAAGCAGGTCTCCGCCGACTACGCCCACGTGGGCGACGGGCTGCTGCTGGTCTGCGTACTCAAGGGCGCGGTGATGTTCATGGCGGACTTCGCCCGGGCGCTGGGCCGTAACGGCCCGCCGGCGGAGCTCGACTTCATGGCCATCTCCTCCTACGGCCAGGGCACCACCTCCTCCGGTGTGGTCCGCATCCTCAAGGACCTGGACCGCGACATCGCCGGTCGGCACGTGGTCGTCGTCGAGGACATCGTCGACTCCGGGCTCACGCTCTCCTGGCTGCTGCGCTACCTCGAGTCGCGTTCGGCGGCGAGCGTCGAGGTGGTCGCCCTGTTCCGCAAGCCGGACGCGGTGAAGGTGCCGGTCCCGGTGAAGTACGTCGGCTTCGACATCCCCACCGAGTTCGTGGTCGGGTACGGCCTCGACTTCGATGAGCGCTACCGGGAATTGCCCTACGTCGGGGTGCTCAAGCCCGAGGTCTACGCCCGCTCCTGACGACGGGCCCGACCCGTCGGGGTGGCCCGTCGGGCGCAATGAGCCCGACTCGCATCGGCATCCATCAAGCCGACGTTCAGCGCGCTCTCAGCTGATGCGGTTACCGTGTAGCACGGTGGCCCGGAGGTTCCTCCGCGCTCGACCCCCTCGATCGCGTGACCGGGCGTTCGGGTGGCCGAGTCGGACTCCCCGCCACGCCGGCTTCCACCCCGGACTCGCCGCATGTCGGCTGCGGGGCTGGTGGGCCTGCCCACGGTGCGTGCCGTCGATGTCGAAGGCGCGCCGAGTGCGGGGGGCTCGCAGGCTCGCTGTTGGCGTACTCGGTCTTTTGATGGTGCACGACTGCGGGGCTCGCAAGCTCACTCCTCGCGCACACGGTGTACCGTCGAATGACCGCGGCGCGGCAGTTTTCGCGTCTCGGGGTCGAGGCCGGCCCGCACGGCGGCTCCGGCCGCCGCTCAGCGCGGCGACACCATCAGACGGTCAGGACGTCGATCAGGAGGATGCGGGCGCTCCGGCGCTCGACAACAGTATGGAACGTACGCGTTTCTTCCGCCGACCGGTGGTCTGGATCATCCTGGTCATCCTCGGCGCCGTTGTGCTCAGTCAGCTGTTCACCGCTGGTCCCAGCTACCACCGCGTGGACACTTCCGTTGCGCTCGATCAGTTGCACACTGCCAAGATCAATAAGGTTGTCTTCCAGGACAAGGAGCAGACGCTCCAGCTGGATCTGGCCCAGAAGACGAAGTTCGGCAAGACCGAGACCGACAAGATCGAGGCTCAGTTCCCGTACCAGGCTGGCGACCAGATCTGGAACGAGGTGCTGGACGCCAAGGCGGCCAACCGGGTCACCGGCCCGGCCGACGCCAAGGTCTCCTCGGACAGCATCTGGGTGAGCCTGCTCGTCAACCTGCTGCCGATCGCGCTGCTCGTCCTCCTGCTGCTGTTCTTCATGTCGCAGATGCAGGGCGGCGGCTCCCGGGTGCTCAACTTCGGCAAGTCCAAGGCCAAGATGATCACCAAGGACACTCCGAAGACGACCTTCGCGGACGTCGCGGGTGCCGAGGAGGCCGTCGAAGAGCTGCACGAAATCAAGGACTTCCTGCAGAACCCGGCCAAGTACCAGGCCCTGGGCGCCAAGATCCCGAAGGGCGTGCTGCTGTTCGGCCCGCCCGGCACCGGCAAGACGCTGCTGGCCCGCGCGGTCGCCGGCGAGGCCGGCGTGCCCTTCTACTCCATCTCCGGCTCCGACTTCGTGGAGATGTTCGTCGGTGTCGGCGCCAGCCGGGTCCGCGACCTGTTCGAGCAGGCCAAGACGAACGCCCCGGCGATCGTCTTCGTCGACGAGATCGACGCCGTCGGCCGGCACCGTGGCGCCGGCATGGGCGGCGGCCACGACGAGCGGGAGCAGACGCTCAACCAACTGCTCGTCGAGATGGACGGCTTCGACACCAAGGGCGGGGTCATCCTGATCGCCGCCACCAACCGGCCGGACATCCTCGACCCGGCGCTGCTGCGCCCGGGCCGGTTCGACCGGCAGATCCCGGTGGACGCCCCCGACATGGAGGGCCGCAAGGCCATCCTGCGGGTGCACGCCAAGGGCAAGCCGTTCACCCCCGACGTCGACCTCGACTCGGTGGCACGGCGTACCCCGGGCTTCAGTGGCGCCGACCTGGCCAACGTGATCAACGAGTCGGCCCTGCTCACCGCCCGTAAGGATCAGCGCGCGATCTCCAACGACTCGCTGGAAGAGTCGATCGACCGGGTCATCGCGGGTCCGCAGCGACGGACCCGGGTGATGAGCGACCAGGAAAAGAAGATCACCGCGTACCACGAGGGTGGGCACGCGCTGGTCGCCTGGGCGCTGCCGCACGCCGCGCCGGTGCACAAGGTGACGATCCTGTCCCGTGGTCGCTCGCTGGGCCACACCCTGGTGCTCCCGACCGAAGACAAGTACACCCAGACCCGCGCCGAAATGATCGACACCCTGGCGTACGCGCTGGGCGGTCGGGCCGCCGAGGAACTGGTCTTCCACGAGCCGACCACTGGTGCCGGCAACGACATCGAGAAGGCCACCCAACTGGCCCGCGCGATGATCACCCAGTACGGCATGAGCTCCAAGCTCGGCGCGATCAAGTACGGCACCAGCGGGGACGAGCCGTTCCTCGGCCGCAACATGGGCCACGAGCGGGACTACTCGGACTCGGTGGCCGCCGAGATCGACGGCGAGATGCGGGCACTGGTCGAGCTGGCGCACGACGAGGCCTGGGAGATCCTGGTGGAATACCGGGACGTCCTGGACAACATCGTGCTCGAGCTGATGGAGAAGGAGACCCTCTCCACGGCCGACATGGCGCGCATCTGCTCCCGGGTGGTCAAGCGCCCGCCGCTGGCACCGTACAACGGCTTCGGCAAGCGTCAGCCCTCGACCGAGCCGCCCGTGCTCACCCCTGCGGAGAAGGACAAGCTCAAGGCGCAGGCCGAGGCCGACGGCGCGCAGGCGTCGGTCGGCGGCGTGGCGCCGTCCAACAACTCGGACGGCACGCACTGAGCAACGACCCGACGGCGACGACGAACTGGACTACGTGGCCGCGCGGCTGATCAGCGGCAAGCTGACCGGTCGTCCCGTCGAGGACGCGGTCGACCTCGGCCGGATCGAGAAGGCCGTCCGCGAGATCCTCATCGCGGTCGGTGAGGACCCGGACCGCGACGGACTCCAGCAGACGCCGGCCCGGGTCGCCCGCGCGTACGCCGAACTCTTCGCCGGCCTGCGGGTCGACCCGGCCCAGGTGCTCAGCACCACCTTCGAGGCCAACCACGAAGAGCTGGTCATCGTCCGGGACATCGACGTGATGAGCCTCTGCGAGCACCACCTGCTGCCCTTCCGGGGCAGCGCGCACATCGGCTACATCCCGGGCCCCGACGGGCGGATCACCGGCCTGTCCAAGCTGGCCCGACTCGTCGAGGTCTTCGCCCGCCGGCCGCAGGTACAGGAGCGGCTCACCTCGCAGGTCGCCGACCTGCTGATGAGCAAACTCGCACCACGCGGCGTCGTCGTCGTGCTCGAATGCGAACACATGTGCATGGCGATGCGCGGCATCCAGAAGTCCGGGGCCAAGACCATCACGTCGGCCGTACGCGGCATCCTGCAGACGGACTCCAAGTCGCGGGCCGAGGCGATGGCGCTGATCATCCCCCGCTGACATCCCGACGCCCCACGGCCGGCCGACACCCTTGCGGGACGGTCGGCCGTTGCGCTCCCGCAGGATGTTCCTCAGCCGGCGAGCACTGCCAGCAGCAGGCCGGCAGTGGCCAGCACCGCCGGCACCAGGCACACCAACGCGCCGAACCGCGCCGTACGGTCCAACCGCTCGGTGGGGCTGACCCGGAACAACCGCCCGACGCCGATCCAGCCGGCGACGAACGCGACAGCCGGCATCGGCAGCCCGCAGATCAACGCCGCCACGCTGGCCGGTCCCACCCCCGTCGCCGCCAGAACCACAACCTGGATCAACGGCACCAGCAGCGCAAACGGCCCGTACACCAGGAGGTTGCGCGCTCGCGCGGGCCAGGACCCCGGCCGGAGCCGGCGGCGCGCGTCCAGCGCCGCGTCCGCCGCCTCAGCCCAACCACGCGCGGACCGCAGCGCCGCCAGCACCGCAGCCGGGCCACCCGCCATCGACCGGGCCGCCTCGGTCAGCTCCGGCGGCGACGGCACCAGAGAGATCGCCGGTACGCCCAACTCGCGCAGCCGTTCCTGCTGGCTCGCCAGCCCGGTACGGACCACCGTCAACTCCTCCCGGGCAGCCTCCGCCGACCGGGCCTGCTCACCGGCGGCGGCAGCCGCGCTACGGCGTACCCCGTCCAGCTGGCGGGCGGCCGCAAGATACTCCGTCCAGGCCGTGCTGGGCTCGACCGCCGGCGGCGTGGAGTCCCCGGTCGCCGCAGCGGCCCGCTGTCGCCCCGGCCCGACCACCGTCGCGTTCGAACTCACCTCGACCACCTCCACGCGCGCCACCCGATCAGTTGGCCTCGTCGGCGAACGGCACCAGCACGGTGCCCCGCTCGTCCGGACCGTCGAACAGCACCGCCCGGTCGGGGCGCACCTGCCACTCGACCGTCCGGCCGAAGACCGCGGTGAGCTGCGCGACCGGCACATCCAGCACGGCCACCGCAGCCAGCTTGTCGACCTCGCCCGCCGGCTCGAACAACGCGGCGAACGGCGGCACCGCACGCCACCAGCCCAGCAGATGTCTGCCCGCCGGAGGCCCGTCCCGCAGAAGCGACCGCAGCCGGTCCACCGGCAGCTCCCGAGGACCCGGCCGGTCCAGCCCGAAGACCACCAGATACGTCGGCAGGTCGTCGGCCGCGTCCGCGAGCAGCGTCGGCAGATCCACCAACTCGGCTGAATGCCGGGCAGCCAACTCGACCGTCAACGCCTCCGCCAACGCCCGGGAGCCCGGGTCCGGTGCCGCCACCAGGAAGCGGGCGCCACCCGGTGGGTGGTGAGCCGACGTGCTCCGCGCGGCCGTCGCCAGCAGCCCGCCCGCCGCCGAGCCCGAACCCAGCACCGCGAGGTTGCGCCCGGCCGCCGGCCCCAACGGCACGGCGACCGTCGAACGGGCCACGTCCACCGCCCGACCCAGCAGGGCGGCCGGACCATGCGCCTGCCCCGCCAAGGCCGCCCGGTGACGCGGATCGTTGCCCAGCAGTGGCCGGGCGTAACCCGCGAAGACCACCGGCGGCACCGACCCGGCCGGTCGGGCCGCCCACAACTCGTGCCGCAGCCTCTCCACAACCTCCGGATGATCCTGCGGATCCGGGTGACGGATCAACCGTTCGTGCCCCCGGATCGCACCCCGCGGGCCGCCGAGCCCACCGGCCGTGTTCACCACCGCACTGCCCACCGGCAGACCGGCCGCCGAGTCGTTCGTCGGCTCCAGCACCGGACTGCCACCCGGCAACGCCACCCGCACCGGAAACTGCCCGAGCACCGAATCGCGATGACCAGCATCGGCACGCGCACTCAGCCCCAACTCGCCCGCGCCGGCCAACACCAGGTGCACGCCGTACGCCCGACCGGCCCGGGCCAGCCCGTCCAACTGGGCGGCCACCTCGGCGGCAAGCCGATCCCGCTCGGCGAAGAGCAGCGGCACATTGTCCACCACACAGACGATCCGCGGCAGCGGCTGATGCTGACGCAGCTCCGCGAAGCGTTGCCCTCCGGCCCGGGCACCCGCCTCCGTACGGCGCTGGACCTCGGCCGCCAACTCCTCGAGCAGATCCCGGACGTACTCCCGGTCGGCGGCCATCGCCGCCGCGCGCACCTGCGGAACCCACGACCGGTCCCGTTCGGTCTGCAAAAACTCCACGAAGGACTCGCCGTCGCCGAGATCCGCCAGGTAGAACGCCAGATCCTCCGGGCCGTACCGGGCGGCCAGGCCGAGCAGCGCGGTGGTCAGGAACGCCGCACGGGCCGTCGCGGACCGGCCACTCACCAGCCAGTGCGGGGTCAACTCGGTGAAACCCAGCGGCACCGGCCGGCCCCCGGCATCGCCGACGGTCGTGGTCAACCCGTCGGCCGAGTCCGACTCCCACAGCTGTTCACCCGTCGGCGGCAGCAGAGCACCCAACGCCAACCGGGAACCAGCCTCGACCTGCTCGGCGAGCCGTCGGCAGACCGCGTCGACCAACTCGGCCGGCGGGTCCGACTCGACGAAGACCGGCGAGTTCAAACCGCCCGGCGGATCGGCGCCCGGCCCCGCGAACGACGCCCCCGGTGGGTCACCGAGCAGCGCGTACGCATTACGCAACGCCAGCGAGGTGGTGCGCGGCAGCGGTGCCCGGGCCGAGTACGGGCCGGCGGGCGGCCAACCCGCCACCACCAGGTGCAGCCCAGCGCCCGGCCCCTGCTCCGCCAACGTCTCGATGCGCGCCAGATCGGTCGGACCGGTCGACTCCGGCAACGCGGCTACCACCAGCAACAGCGTCCGATCGTGGCGGCGCCGCCCACTCGTCCCCGGCGCGACCCACTGCTCTGCCTCGGTCAGCACCGCGCGCAGACCCGCCACATCCACCGCCGGCGGCGGCAGTAGGCCAGCGTCCGCGAGCGCTCCGAACGGCGTCAGCGCAGCCCCGGTGGCATCCACCGCGCGAATCAGCAGGGCACCCGCCGGTGCCGCACCCAACAACCGCAGGAGTACGGCTCGGAGCAACCCAGCCACCCTCGGCTCCCGCGCGTCAACGTCGACGCTGAGATGACCGGTGCCGACAAGTGGCACCAACGCGGGGAAACGAGCGTCGTCCAACGGCGCCGCGGTGCCGACCCGAACGAACGGCGGCGGACCATCACCCGCCGGCGAATCCACGGACAGCGAATCCAGCGCCGCGCCCGACCAACCCGGAGCCAACAACGCAGCAGCCGACCGAAGCCGGTCGGCCACCTCGTACTGACGGCGCTGATCGGCCGGAGCCGGCCGCGTCTCGTCCAGGATCCCGGCAGCCGCAGTCGCGACGGCCGTCGCCCGACGATGCAGGGCTGCGGCGCGGTTCGTGCGAGCCTTCGGACCGGCCACCGCGTCCACCCCCTCTACCCGAGGTTGGCAACCCCTCCCCAAGCAGAGACGGTATCCCAGCCGCAGGCGCACCTCCGGGAGGTGCCTCGGCGCTGCGCCGGTGTTGTCGCGGATCTCACCGGTGGGGAGGGGTCCGTCACGATCCGCTGGATCTGAGGCATTGGCTCCGGAGCGTCCAGCCGTTAACTTCAGGAGGTGGAATCAGTGCAGCCCCCCGCCGGTTCCCAGGTCTCCCGCGTACCGGCCCAGCGGACACCGTCCGAGCAGCTGCCACCCGCCCCGGTAACGCCGGCACCGCAGCCGCCACACCGCCGAATGCGGACGGTGCTCACGGTCGTCGCCGGCGTGCTCGCTCTGCTCTGTCTTGGCGGGGTCGCAACCGCCTACGTCTGGTACAGCCGCGCCTCAGCCCCGGACCGCAGCACGCCGGACGTAGCGGTGATCAACTATCTTCAGGCGACGCTCGTCTCCCGTGATTCAAACCGGGCAAAGCTGTTCACCTGCGATGGCGCGGTTTCTTCGGTTGACGAGTTCGCAGCGGACGTAGCCCGACGAGAGCAGGAACTGGGCGTCTCTTTTGCGATCAACATCGAAGACGTTGCCGTGGCTGAGGCTGCTGCCGCCGACGCATCTGTGATCGCCGTCATTAGACGGAGCGCGGCGATTGACGGAATCCATCAGAGCTTGGCCGACACTTGGCGGTTCGATTTGAAGGACAGGGATGGATGGCGCGTCTGCTCTGGCTCCAAAATCAGTTAACTTTCATTCAATCCACAACAAATGGACCGGCACTTCCAGGGTGGTGGGCGACTGGCCCCGCCAGGCCCAGCGGTACCACTCCACCTCGGGCGTGATGCGCACGCAGATGTCCCCTTCGGCGCCCGAGTAAGTCTCGGTGACCGCTCGAAGGTCACGGCGCTCCAGGCCGTTCTCGACGTGCACCACCCGACGGCCGGTGACTGCGTCGGCTTCGAAGACCGGTGTGGGGGCCCGATGGGCCGGCCCGTCCAGCGAGACCAACCGGATTCCCGTGTCTCGGGCGCCATCGACCCCGGGTCGGCTGCCGACGGTCTCCACCCAGACCCGCTCCACCGGCACCAGCGGCGCGAACACCTCGACCTGGTCCGCTTCGGCCCGGTACCACTCATGCTCGGGGATGACCGGCACGTAGGTCCGGACGCTCTGCACCACCCGGTCGTCCGCGCGCAGATCGCCACGCCAACCCAACCCCGGCAGCCCGACCAGCACCCGCCGCCCGCGTAGCTCGACCCGCTCCGTTGCAGGGACGATGGCCAGCGGCCGGGGTGGCTGCGGTGCCCAGTCGGGCTGGTCGGCGAAGGGATCGGGCAATGGTCCGGTCATACCCGCGGTGGCCTCACTCCGCAGCGCGCAGCGGGGCGCCCCGCTGGCGCATGAACGGGACCGGGTTCACCGCGCCCGACGCGTTGCGGTCGTTGCGCAGGTGCACCTCGAAGTGCAGGTGTGGGCCGGAGGAGTTGCCACTGCTTCCGACCTTGCCGATCACCTGACCGGCCGACACGATCTGATCCTTCTTGACGAAGGGCTGAACCACCATGTGGCAGTAGCGGGTTATGTAGCCGCCGGCGTGCAGCAGGTCGACGAACCAGCCGCAGCCCTTCTTGCCGGGATATCCGTCCACGTTGCAGTCTTGCCGGCCGCGGTAGTCCTCGTCGCAGGTGGAAACCAGTACCCGACCGGTCGCTGCCGCACGGATCTCGGTGCCCTTGGCCGCGCCGATGTCGACTCCGTTGTGGCTGGGTCGGCTGGCGGTGCGGAAACCGGAGCCGACTCTGCCGGGGATCGGCGCGGTCCAGCCGGAGGCGGCGATCTGGCCGCGCTCGGCCGCGTCACACACCGCCTTGCCGTTGATCTCGACGGTGCGGGCCGCGCCGCCGGCCAGCGCGTCCACGATCCGGCTGGCTACCTCTTCGTGTTTGGCGTACGCGTCCGGGTATGCGCTGACTTGCACTCGTTGCGCGACCACGGTCAGTGGTCGGCGTTGCCAGCTCTCCACCTTGATGAGCTTTTCGTAAAACTTGCGGGCCGCGTACGCGGGGGTCAACCGCTCGGCGACAGAGCCCCATCCCGGCCGCTGCTGGAACAGGCCCAGCGAGTCGTGGTCCGCGCCAACGCCCTCGTGCGGCAGGGCCAGGGACTCGGGCACGCCGCTGTTCGCCAGGTTGCGCAGGGCGGACTCCTGCATCGCGGTGGCGAGGGCGATCACCCAGCCACGCGACGGCACACCCATGTCCTGGCCAACCTTGATGATGATCGCGGCATTGCGGACCTGGCTGTCGCCGTACTCCGCGAACCGCGGCAGCTTGCCGGCGATGTTCACAGCTCGGACCGGTCCGCACTCCATGCCTGCCAGGGTGTCGCCGTTCTCGGCGTCGTCGCCGCCTAGCCCGGTGAGGAAGAACGCCGCGGTGCCGCCAGTGCAGCAGAGCAGGAGCAGCACCCCGGTGACCACAGCGGCGATGAGACCGAGCCGGGGCCGGCGGCGGGTTTCGGGGCTACCAACGTCGCTCATGGCCGCTCCCAGTCCAGAACGTCGACCAGCCAACCATCGTCGGAGGTGACCAGCTCCAGCCGAAGCCGGCCGGCATCAAGGGGGAGCAGCAACTCGACGAACGTCTCGGTCCGCTCCCGCATGGTTGGCGCACCGGTGACCTTCTCGGCGGGCACGCTCTCGGGCTCGACGCCGGCCAACTTCTCCCTCAGCGCAGGTGTGGAGAGCGGCCGTAGGCCAGCCTGCCAGGCTTCGGTGGTCATCCCGGGGCGACCCAGCCAGGCTGCGGCGAAGCGGTCGGCGGTCTGCTCGGGAGTGCGGGCGCCGGGCGACGTCACGGGTGACGGCGGCGCCGCGCTGTTGAGCAGACCGTCGTCGCCGGCCGTCGGATCCACGGTGATGATCGGTCCATCCGGACGGCTGCTCAAACCATCCGCCGAATCGGCCGGGTTGCCGATCAGCCGGGCCGCCCCGAGTACGCCGACGACCACCACCCCGATCACCAGCGCAATGCCCAACCGGGACCGCAGCGCCCGGGTGAAGAGGAACTCCAACGCCCGTCGCATGACCGTCACCTCGCCTCTGAGCGCACCCGAGGTCCGGTGCGATCCGGCGCTCGATCGGTGGAGCCCGGGCGGTACACCACGAACGCCGGGTTCTCATCCGGTACGTCGGGCTCGGTCCAGGTCGCCGGCTGTCGGCGTCGGGGCTGTGGGGGGACCTGACGGTTCCGACCGCTGCCCTCACCCGCCGGCGTCTCGTCGGGCCGCTCTCGACCGTCGGGGCGCACTGCGTCTGCGCGCCGGCCCTCGGCCGCAGCGGTCGGCACGGGGGCCGGGTCCTCCCGCCGTGCCTCCGGTCGTAGCCGGGTCTGCTCCGCGTTGGGTGACCGTCGACGTCCGCCCACCGGCTCGGCGGTGCCGCCCGGCTCCGCAACGTCCAGTCGCGCGGCGGTCCGCATGTCACGGAAGAACCGGCGATGCCAGGACCCGGCCGAGCTGACCGCTTCGCTGCTGTCCTTGCCGCCGAGTTGGGTGATCCGACGATACGGCCGCAGCAGCAGCCATCCGACCACCCCGCAGAGCCACACCAGCACCACCTGAAGCCAACCCGGCATGGTGGGGGTACTCATGATCAAATCGACGGCGAACAGGTAGATGGCGGCCCCGGTGCCGAAGATGGCGATGTTGAACAGCGCGGCGACCACAGCGTTCGCCAACCGCCGCAGACCGGCACTGGCCGGCCGGAGTAGACCGATGGTGCCCAGGATGGGGGCCGCGATCACCGCCCACCGGAAGATCAGGAAGCCCAGCAGCACCAGCAACGACGCGGTGAGGTCGAACATCGCGAAGAGTGCGGCCGCGAGCACGGCGATGAATCCTGCGCCGATTCGGTCCATATCGCGTACGCCCCGAAGGTATTCGTACGCCTCCGGATCCTCGGTCTTGATCTGCTGTGCCACCCGCGCCCACTGCTGCTGCTTGGCCTTGATCGTCGCGTCCCGGGCGGCCGAACTGGCGCGCATGGATTTGGCCTCGCCCCAGGTTAGAGATTTCGCATCGTAAAGTGCGGGGCCGTACTTGAGCGCGGTCTCGCTATCTGCTGAACCTAGAACGCCCCGGAGCCAGTTGCGGTAGAGCATCGTCTCGGTAGCGGTGTCGCTGGCTCGAACGGCAGGGGCGCGAAGATCTTTGCAGCGGTCCGGCTCGATGCACCGCCCTGGATCCGGTTCCTTCGCCTGCGGCCCAACGGCGTCGTGCACCACTCCGAGGCCGGTGACAAGTGCACCGTCGGCGATGTTCGCCGACTTGACCGGCCAGGCAGCCAGCGCCGTGACCGCGACCATCACCAGCAGTGCCCAGCCTGCGGTGGTCATCGCGTTGCTCATGTCTGACTGGCGGGATCGCCAGAGTAGGTAGAGCCCCACCACGCAGAGGGTGACGATGCCGAAGACGCTGAACACCTTCTGGTACACGGCCTTGGTCGCCTGTTCGACAAGCGGGTCAGCCCATCCCCACATCGAACCGGGGTCCCAGGCGCGCTCTCTGAGCGCATTTGACGCGCCGATGATTGCCGTGGCGGCCATGAACTCGCCATTGGCGACCGTCGTGGTGAACTTGTAGTCCGGATGAAGCACGCTCGAGGCGCAGCCACCGTCGACGTCATAGGTGTTATAGCTGTAGCCGCCGTAGCCATAGAGGCTGTACCGACCAGCTACTCCATTCGCGGCTTCCGTTGGCGGCGCGGCGGCGAACCAGCCAGCGAGCCCGGAATCCGGCGCACCCGGGGTTGGTGCGTTGCGGCAAGTGACCTGGTCCTCGCTGACTGCTTGTAGCTTTTCCACGCAGGCGCGGAAGTCGGCCTGCCATTCGGCGGTCGTGCAGAGGTCGGCGCGGGCCTGGGCGGCTGGCGGTGCGGCGGCTGCGGCCTCCGCGCTGATCAGCGGCCAGGTGAGGCTGGCCCCGGCCAGTACGCCGAGGGCGAGCAGAAACGACGTGATCTTTGCCCAGACCCCGGGGCCCGGGTCACGGCCCTCCGCCTCGGCTCGACCGAGGACCCTGGCCCAGGCCCTAGCCATGTCACGCCTCCAGGTCCGGCAGGGGGATGCTCGGCAGCACTCCGGCCGCTGCGGCGATCGCGGCGGGCGTCGTGTCGAGGTGGTCCAGCAGCCCTTCGACGTACGAGACGTCGACTCGGACCTTCTGCACCCGTCCGTCCACGTCGCGCATCACGAACTCCCGGAAGCCGAGGCGGGAGGCCGAGTTGGCGTCGGCGGCGGAGAGCGAGGCGAGGGTGGCTTCGTACCCGTCGTTGACCGGCACCCGCAGCAGCCGCAGGGCTTCGGAGGCGATCTCGGCGTCCTCGGCGATGCGGCCGACGAAGACGGTGGAGACGAGGTTCTGCACGTCGAGGCCGAGGATGTCGCGGGGGTTCTGGGAGGCGACCAGCGCGGCCAGGTTCCATTTGCGGGAGTCACGGGCGAGCCGGACCAGGAAGGAGCGCCCGGATCGCCAGCCCTCCATGAAGTGCGCCTCGTCGAGGCCGACGAGCTTGCGGGACGACATCGAGCCGCCGTAGCAGCGCCGGACGGCGAGCCGGTGCGCGGTGTGCAGCATCGGCAGGGCCAGGGCTTCCTCGGCTGACCAGTATTCCCGTTCGATCTTGAGGTCGGGCAACCGTAGCCCGGCCATGGTGATCACGGTGAGGGCCGCGTCGGCACCGAGCAGCCCTTCCGGAGGTCGGCCGAAGAAGAGCATGGCCAACGGCATCTCGGCGGTGTCCAGCAGGAGGTTGGCCAGTTCCTTGCCGGCGTCGTCGTCGAGCCGCCCGAGGCAGCTCACCACGTCGTCCAGGGTGGAGGCCTCCTCGGCGGGGACCTGGCGGACGGCGTGCCGGAAGAGGGTTGCGGTCGACGCCTCCCTGGCCACCTGCGGCGGGACGAGCATCATGCAGATGTCCTGGACCAGCATCCGCCGCTCGGCTCGGGCGTTGGAGACCGCGATTTCGAACTCCCGGTCACCGGCGGCCCCGCTGCCGAACTCGGTGCGCAGCGGCGTCGGGATGAGTGAGTAGGGCGCCAGGGTGCCGTGCTCCGAGCCGGTCAGGTTCAACACCCGGGAGTACGGCCGCAGCTCGGGCATCGCGCAGAGGCGGGCCAGCGGGCCGGACGGGTCGAGCAGGGTCACCTGGACACCTCGGCGGGCGGCCAGGTAGCCCAGCGCGCCGAGCAGTGTCGACTTTCCACCGCCCGGCTCGGCGACGAAGACCGCGAGCCCGGAGCGTTCCCGGACCTCCATGGGGAAGTGCAGGTCGAGGAAGACCGGGCGGCGGCAGGTGCCGGCGGTCCGGCCGATCAGGTCGCCCCGCCGGTCGCCCACGTTCGATGCGGCCTGGGGGAGCGCGGCGGCGAGCAGTGGCACCGGCATGCGACGGACGTAGCCGGTGTTGGCGATGGGTTCGCCGGGGATGAACTCGCGGGCCAGCCAGTCCTGGTTCTTCGGGTGCTGCAGCGAGATGCGCAGCTCCCGGGAGTAGAGCTGGATGAGCCGGCGGGCTCGCTCCAGGCATTCCTCCCTGGTCCGGCCGCCGACCGCGATCCGGTGCCAGCCGTGCGCACGGGCCGAGTCGACCGGCAGACCGGTGGTCATCTCGTCGCCGATCACCAGGGCGCGCTTGGCCAGTCGTTCCAGCTCCGGGGGTGCGTCGATGCCGTGTTCGGCGTAGTCGAGCTGTTGCGAGCGGATCATCCGCAGTCGGTGTTCGAGATTGCGGAAGGAGTCGCCGGAGCCGAGGATGTCGACGCGGGTGGAGATCTCCATCGGCCAAGGCAGCCGCTCGTGGAAGTGCAGCCACGGCTCGTGCCGTTCCGGGATCTCCAGCGGCTCCATCCGGCCGACGGCGAGCACGGCCACGTGCCGCTCCTCGCCGGTCATCCGATTGACCAGCTTGACCGTCGAGCCGTACGGGGTGCGGTAGCGCTCGACCTGCTCGGTCATGGCGAGCAGGTCGCCGCGCTCCCAGCGCCCGTCGGTGACGGGGGAGAGGGTGCTCGGCGGTGACATGCACAGCGCCACCGAGCGGTAGAGCAGCCACTCGAGTTCCTGGGCGGTGACCCGCCGGCCGCGCATGCCGAACGCGCCGAGCACCTCGTCGAACTGCTCGACGGTGCGGCCCAGCTTGCGGCGTTCGCCATCGGCGGTGCCGCGGCCGAAGGTGCGCAGCAGCCGCTCGGTGAGCGAGTCGCCGAGGGAACGGCGGGCGAAGGTGACACCCAGGTAGGTCTGCCCCTCGGCGTGGTTGACCGCCATCAGGTGCCGTTGGGCGGCGACCAGGTGATCGGCCCAGCCGGTGGTGCCGGGTACGTCGGGGAGCGGTGCCGCGGTGTGTGTGTCGATGGTGCGCGCCCACTCGTCGGCGGGGAACGGCCGGGTGGTGCGGCGCAGGTGTAGGCGGAAGCCGGCCAAGCCGGCGTACTGCTCGGAGATCGCCGACAGTAGCGCCTCGCGTTCGGCGTCCGGCCGGAACGCCCAGCGGACCTCGGGCAGCCAGTACCAGGCTGTGACGGTGTTCGGCGTGAAGGTCAGGTGGCCGGCGATCTCGGTGATGGCCAACTCGACCGACGGATCCCGATCCCCGAATTTGATCTTTGGGGCCCGCACCCGGGTCGGCTTGATCGGCCGGTCCGGTCGGCTCGCCGTGCGTTGTCGGGGTGCGGCGACCTCCTTGCCCGTGGAGGCGGCTCGCCGCGGCGTGCGCTCCAATGCCGGGCGAGCCGCGCCTGCGGTGCTGGCCGGCTGCGGGGCCGGTGCGGTGGGCCGGGCCGCCTGAGCCGTCGGGGTGGGCGTGGGTCGGCTGCTCGGCAGGGTGCCGGTTGTCCGGCCAGCGGGGCCGGTTGCCGCCGCCGATGAGCCACGGCCGGGGGACGGGTCGGGCTCGTCCGGCGGGCGCAGCATCGGCCGTCGATCGCCGGCCTGATGCGGCACCCGGGACTCGGTGGTCGGGTGGCCGCCTCCGTGCCGTGCCTCGACGGGTCGGCTGCCGCTGGCGGGCTGCTCGGCGGGCGTCCACGGAGGCTCCAGCTCGGGAACCGCGCGGGCTGGTGCCGGGCTGGCGGTGGGTGGCGGCTGATGCGGGATCGCCGGCTGCTCGCGGGTGCTCGGGCCGGCCGTGACGGCTCGGGCCGCGCTGGGTCGGGCCCCGCCGCCGAAGAGGTCCAGGAAGGGGGAGTCGATGTCGGCGTTTTCCCCGGCCGACACGGCGGCGGGCTCCACCGGTGGTGTCCGGCGGGGGACCGGCCGGGGTGCCTGGAACACGCCGACGGCGCCGTGGCCGGGTGACGTCACCAGCGCGGGGTCGAGGGCGACCTCGTCGTCGTCGGTGTAGTCGAATGAGTGCGCACGGTGACCGGTCGGCGCGCCCGGGCGGCCGGCCGGGGAGCCCGGCGTGGAGGAGCGGCTCATGCGCCCGCCTCAAGGGATGTGGGCAGAACCTTGCCCACGCCCTGCGACGGACCGTTCACCCTACGTCCGGTCATGCCAGCTCCTCCCGAATCCTGATCCGGCTGCCGACCAGGCGCGGATCGCGCTGCTCGACCGCCGGCTCCCGGGTGCGCCGCCAGTCGGTCAGCGCGGTGCGGATGACCACCCGCGCCGGCCGATCGGGGTCGACGTGCCGGAAGATGAACGACGTGGTCACGATGGCGAGCGCGATCTCCCAGGCTGGGAAGAGCTCGACCGTCAACGTGAACAGCCAGTGGATGAACATGTAGAGGGGGACCAGCAGCATGAAGAGCCCGTACTGGGCGTAGGGCAGGTGGACCGGAAGGGTGTAACCGGGCGGCCCGAGGTAGACCAGGCGGGCCCGGTAGATGTCGTCGTCGGTGCGCAGCCGCATCTGATGAACGCGCCTATTCGAAGATCAGGTCGATCAGGTAATCGCCGACGAAGAAGAGTGTTGCCGCGCCGGCGATGAAGGCGAGCCCGACGATGGCGATCGCGGAGCTGGTCAGCACTTTGGAGATCTCGCCTCGGCTGGCACGACCGATGAAGATGACGCCCAGGACGGCGAGCAGGATCGGCGCGATCTTGCTGGCGAAGAAGGTGACGACACCGTTGGTGTCGATCCCCTTCGGTGCCGGCTCCGCGAGTGGAGTCGACGCCAGGGTGGAGAGCGCGTGGGCGACGCCGGACGACGCCGTCTCCATGAGCTCGAAGGCGATCACTGGAACCTCCCCATAGCGCGGCCGGCGGTGCCGCGGCGGTGCAATAGGCAAGCCTGGCGGGAAAAGTGCTCCACAGGGCATGGCGTACTTGACCCTGTGTTCGTTACTCACCACGGAGGGTGGCGAGGTTTGGGCGGATTTTCCCCGCTTCGGCCCTCCCTCCAAGCTTCGCCATCTCGATGCTGACCAATTCCAAAGCGTACGGGCCGCCCCGGATTGCGACAAGCCGCGAAGGGGCTGCCCGATGCTGCCCGGATGACCGATCGTACACCTGTTCCAATTGCCACGTCAGGGGTGCTGGTGCGGGGCCGACCCGGGTCGCTGGGCGCCGCTGCCGCGACCGGTACCGTCTAGTCGTGACCGATCTGGTGCGGGCTTCGGGCCCGGTGGTGATGGGCGTCCTCAACGTCACACCGGACTCCTTCTCCGACGGCGGACGGTACGCCGACCTGGACGCTGCCGTCGGACACGGCGTCCGTCTGCGCGACGCCGGTGCGCACCTGGTCGACATCGGCGGCGAGTCGACCCGTCCGGGCGCTGAGCGGATCGACGCCGCGACCGAGGCCGAACGGGTGTTGCCGGTCATCCGTGAGCTGACCGCCGCCGGCGTGGCGGTCAGCGTCGACACCAGCCGCGCCCGGGTCGCCGAGGCCGCGCTGGCCGCCGGCGCGGCGGTGGTCAACGACGTCTCCGGCGGCCTGGCCGACCCGGACATGGCCCGCGTGGTCCGCGATGCACACTGCCCCTGGGTGCTGATGCACTGGCGCGGACACTCCCGTGCGATGCGCGAGCTGGCCACCTACACCGACGTGGTGGCCGACGTCCGGGCCGAGTTGGCCCAACGGATCGACGCGGCGCTGGCCGCCGGGGTGTCCGCCGACCGCCTCATCGTCGACCCCGGGCTCGGCTTCGCCAAGACGGCCGCACACAACTGGGAGCTCAGCGCCCGCCTGCCGGAGCTGCTCGATCTCGGCTACCCGCTGCTCTTCGGGGCCAGTCGTAAGTCGTACCTCGGCGGCCTGCTCGCCGGCTCGGACGGCACGCCGCGACCGACCGCCCAGCGGGAGGCGGCCACCGTGGCCACCAGCGTGCTGGCGGTCGCCGCCGGCGCCTGGGGCGTACGCGTGCACGACGTGCAGGCCACCTCCGACGCGCTCGCCGTCTGGGCCGCGACCGGCAGCCCCCGCCTGGCCGCTCCGTCGCGCCACCAGGAGCGAGCGCAACACGATCACGAACACGAGGTACGGCGATGACGACCGACCGGATCCAGCTGACCGGCCTGCGGGCGCACGGCCGGCACGGGGTGTACGACTTCGAGCGCGCACAGGGGCAGGACTTCGTCGTCGACGCCGTCCTGGAGCTGGACCTCGGCCCGGCCGCAGCCAGCGACGATGTCACCGCCACCGTGCACTACGGCGAGCTGGCCGAACGCCTGGTCGCGGTCGTGACCGGCGAGCCGGTCAACCTGATCGAGACCCTCGCCGACCGGCTCCTGGCGGTCTGCCTGGCCGACGAGCGGGTCGACGCCGCGACGATCACCGTGCACAAGCCGGAGGCCCCGGTACCGCACACCTTCACCGACGTGGCCGTCACCATGACCCGGACGCGTGCCCGGTGACCCGGGCGGTCCTCTCGCTCGGCAGCAACCTGGGCGACCGCCTGGAGCACCTGCGTACGGCGGTGGCCACCCTCGGCGACGCCGTGCTCGTCCTCTCCGGTGTGTACGAGACTCCACCGTGGGGCGACACCGACCAGCCCGCGTACCTCAACGCGGTGGTGCTCGCCCAGGACGACAGCGCCACCCCGCGCGACTGGCTGGAGCGGGCCCGCGAAGCGGAACGCGCGGCCGGCCGGGTCCGTGACCCGCAGCGGCGGTTCGGGCCGCGCACCCTCGACGTGGACGTGATCGCGGTCTGGGGCGACGACGACGAGCCGGTGCTCAGCGACGACCCGGAGCTGACCCTGCCACACCCCCGGGCGCACCTGCGCGCCTTCGTGCTGCGCCCGTGGATCGACATCCAGCCGTACGGTCGGCTGCCCGGTCACGGTTGGCTGACCGACCTGCTGACCACCGGCCCCGCGGCGGACGAGGCGCTGGAACTGCGTCCGCGGCCGGAGTTGGCGTTAGAGTCGACGGCATGACCGAGCGGAACCGGCCGGCATGACGCAGGCGAAGCCCCCACCCCGCGGGTCGAGCCCGGACGGGTCCCGGATGGGCCCCACCCGGATCTCGACCCTTGTCGTGGCCGGGTTGGCCGCGGCGGCGGTGGCCTGGCTGCTGATCAGCAGCCTCTACTACAGCGGCATTCCCCGGCTGCCCTGGCTGCCGGTGGTGACGCTGGCCGGCCTCGCCGTGCTGGAGGCGTACGCGGCGATCAACACCCGGGGTCGGATCGAGCGCAAGCCCGGCCGCGACCCGGTCAACCCGCTGATGGTTGCCCGCTTCGTGGTGCTGGCCAAGGCGTCGGCACTGGCCGCGGCGATCTTTGCGGGCTTCTACGCGGGGCTCACCGGCTGGCTCTTCGTGGAGACCACCCGGGCCGCCCTGGACGATCGACCGGCCGCCGGCGGGGGCCTGCTCGCCTCGCTGGCCCTGGTCGGCGCCGCGCTCTGGTTGGAGCGCTCCTGCCGGGTGCCGGAACGCCCGGACGACGAGCGCGAGCAGGACCCACGGGAGAGCCGCCCCGGCCAGCGTTGAGCAGGGGGTTACGCCCAGCTGCGGGCGCGGGTACGGTGCCACCGATCAGAGAGCAAGGGCCGCCCAGGGTCCGTCCGCGCGCCGGACTGGGGACGGCCGGCCACTGGGGAGGCGGCGTCATGGGGTACGAAGAAGCGGGCCGGGACCGGTCGGCCGAACCCTCGTCGGGGGTGCCGGCCGCCGTACTGGAGAACGTCTTCGACGACCCCACCCACGGTGAGCCCGGCCGGGATCGGATCGGCGTACACCTGGGGTGGGAGCTGGTGCTGCTGGCCGGGCTGGCGGCCGTGAGCTGGCTGCTCTGGCAGGAGGATCCGGCCGCAGTGCGCGACGGCAATCTGCGCACGCTGCTGATCGACGCGGTCGGGCTGGGGTTGCTCGCCCTGGCCGCCGGGCTGAGTCTGCGTACGGCCGCACCAAACCTGGCCATCGGCCCGGTCGCGGTGGCGGCGGCCCTGCACTACGCCGAGCAGGGTGACCGGGGCCTGCCGGCGTCGATCGGCCCGGCCGTGGCGGTCGCCGCGCTGGGCGGGCTCGCGCTGGCGCTGGCTGTGGTGGTGCTGCACGTGCCGGGCTGGGCTGCCAGCCTGGCCGGCGCCGCAGCCGTGGTGGTGTACATCGAACGCCGGTCGGCGCCCGTGCTGGTGCAGGGCGACTACGACCCCACCAGCAGCGCCGGGTACCTCTTCGCCGGCTTCGCCGCGTTGGCCGTCCTCGGCGGGCTGTTCGGCGCGATCCGGGCGATCCGCCGGCTCGTCGGCCGGTACCGCCCGATCGCCGACCCGGCCCGTCGGCGGGGCGCGGTGGCCGCCGTGGTGACCGCCGTCGCGCTTGTCGTCTCCACGGTGCTGGCGGCTCTCGCCGGCGTGCTGCTCGCCGCGAACGATCCCGGGCCGGTGGCGCCCACCTCGGGGCTGGACTGGACGGTGCTGGCGGTCGGCGTGGCCCTGCTCGCCGGCACCAGCGCGTACGGCCGCCGGGGCGGTGTGTTCGGCACGCTGCTGGCGGTCGGCCTGGTCACCGTCTTCCAGGTGTACGCGCCGGAGCGCGGCTGGACGTTGAGCAACTGGGCGGTCGGCGGGGCCGCGCTCGGCGTCGGGCTGCTGGCCACCCGGCTGGTCGAGACGCTCGGGCGGCCCCGACAGGGCAGCCCGGAGCAGCTCGAACCTGTCAGTGACGGCACGATCAGCTCGGGTTGGACCATGCCGCAGTCGCAGTCCGTCGACAACTGGCCGCCCACGCTGCCGACCCAGGCCGCGTCCCAACCTGCCGACCCGTGGCGGGATCCGCGCTGGGAGGACGGCCCGCGGCGGTGGGACACAGACGGGCGGTGAGCCACATCGCGTCCGCCGAGCCGGAGCTGATCTCGACCGTTAGGCTCGGCGACATGACCGACACACCTGCCGCCACCCCCGGCGGAACCTCGTTCGAGGAGCTTGACGCGTTGTCCACCGAGGAGCTGCGGGAGCGGGCGTTCGCCCTGGCCCGGGAGCGTCGGGACGTGGGGTTCTACTGGTCGGTGATTCGCCACCTGCCGAACGCGGACGAGGCCACCGTGCTGGACGGCGCCCCGAACTCGATCGGCCCGACGATCGACGAGGCCAATGCGCTGTGGCGGGAGCTGACCGGTCACGGCTACGAGGAGTCGGCGCCGCTGCTGCGGGCCGCCTTCATCGACTACCTGATGAAGCACTGAGCCGCTCGGGGCAGCCCAGGTCCGCCCGAGCCAACGGTTCGGGGGCTGGGCGGATCGCATCGTTCATGCACCGCTCCGGCCCGGTCAGCCGCTACGGCACGGCCGCCGGCACCGGCGCGCTCGCCGTGTTGCTGCTGGTCGGCATCTGCGGCAGTCCGGCGTACACCGGTTGGGCGGTCACCCTGACCGACCCGGCGTCGGCCGGCGCCTTCTACGCGCGCCTTCTCGCGTGGCCGGCCTGGCGGCTCGACGCCGACGGGCAGGCCGGTGGGTTGTTCGCCGCCGACCTGCGGGCCGTGCTGCTGGTGGTCCTGGCGGTGGCTCTGCTCTACCTGTTGCCGGCGGCCCAGGTCGCCCGGGTGCCCGGCCCGGTCAGCCAGTTCTTTTCCGGCTGGGCCGCCTACGTGCTGGCCGGTGGGCTGGCCGCCGTGCTGGCGGCGTTGCTCGGCCCGGCGCCCTCGCTGCTGGGGGCACTCCAGGACGCCAGCGCCGGTGCCGGTTACGGCTTCCTCACCGGGTGGATCATCGGTATCGCCAGCCTCGGCGGTCGCGCCTGACCCGACGCGAGGCGGGGGGCCAGCCGCGACCGACTGAGGCGGGTCAGCTGGTGGGGCGGCCGAGGTCGAGGAGGCGCTGTCGGCTGAGCGCACCCACCGGCCGGTCGCCGTCGGTCACGAGGAGCCGATCCCGGCCCGAGGTGAGCAGGACCGCCAATGCGTCGTACGCGGAGCCGTCCACCGCGACGGTGGGCAGGTCCGGTGCGCCGTCCTCGGGCACCGGCTCCAGCGCGTCCCGGTCGAGTGGGGTGACCGCGAGCCGGCGGATGCCCCGGTCGGCGCCGACGAATTCGCGTACGAACCCGGTGGCGGGTGCGCCGAGCAGCGCGGCCGGTGTGTCGTACTGCTCCAGGTGCCCGCCCGCGGAGAGCACCGCGATCCGGTCACCGAGTCGGACCGCCTCGTCGAGGTCGTGGGTGACCAGCACGATCGTCTTACGCACCTCGGCCTGAAGGCGCAGGAACTCCTCCTGGAGGCGGGCCCGGACGATCGGGTCGACGGCCGAGAACGGCTCGTCCATCAGCAGCACCACCGGGTCGGCGGCGAGCGCGCGGGCGACACCGACCCGCTGCCGTTGGCCACCCGAGAGCTCGTGCGGGTAGCGGCCACCGAACTCGCTCGGGTCCAGCCCGACCAGGTCGAGCAGCTCGTCGACCCGGGCCCGGGTCTGCCCCTTGGGCCAGCGGAGCAGGCCCGGCACGGTGGCCACGTTGGCCCGCACCGTCTGGTGTGGAAAGAGACCGACGTTCTGGATCACGTACCCGATTCGGCGGCGTAGTCGCACCGGGTCCACATCGGTGACATCCTCGTCACCAAGTGTGATGCGGCCGGCGGTCGGTTCGATCAGGCGATTGATCATCCGCAGCACTGTCGACTTGCCGCAGCCGGACGGGCCGATCAGGACCACCAGTTCACCGGCCCGGACATCCAGGCTGAGGTCCCGGACAGCCTCGGTGCCGTTCGGGTAGCGCTTCTGGATGCCGTGCAGGGAGATCGACGCCGCGCGAGGGGATTGGGCCACGCTGGCAGCCTCCGGGGTAACGTCCACGTATGTCCTTCCGCCTGAGCTACCGGGCCGACCCGGGTAACCCCTGGTTCTCCTGGCAGTACGTGCGGGACAACTCTGACACGATCCTCGCCGCGGTGCGCGAACACGCCTCCCTCACCGGGCGGGCGGTGTTGATCGCGGTGCTGATCGCCCTGCCGTTGTCGGTGCTGGCCTACTGGTTCCGTCCGCTCGCCGGCCCGATCCTCGCCGTCAGCGGGGTGGTCTACACCATCCCGTCGTTGGCGCTCTTCGCGTTCATCGCCCCCTACCTGGGCACCGGGGCGACCACGGTGTTGGTCGGGCTGGTCCTCTACGCGCTGCTGCTGATCGTGCGCAACGTGGTGGCCGGTCTCAATCAGGTGCCCCCGGAGGTTCGGGAGGCCGCCGAGGGCATGGGTTACGGCCGGTGGCGGCGCCTGTTCCGGATCGACCTGCCGCTGGCGCTTCCGGGCATCGTGACCGGCGTACGGCTGGCGACCGTCTCAACGGTGGCGTTGGTCACGGTCGGGGTGCTGGTCGGGCACGGCGGGCTCGGGCAGTTGATCTTCGCGGGCTTCCAGAACAACCTCTACAAGGCCGAGATCATGACCGCCGCGCTGCTCTGCGTGGCGCTCGCGGTCGTGCTCGACCTGCTGCTCATCCTGGTCGCCAGACTGGTGACCCCGTGGTCCACCCGGAGGGCGCGGTGACCGTCGCGGCGAACCCGATCGGGCAGGCGATCACCTGGGTCAACGACCCGCTGAACTGGACCAACCCGGGCGGAATGCTGGACCGGCTCGGCGAGCACCTGACGATCTCCGCCCTGGCGGTGGCGCTCGGCTGCCTGGTGGCCTGGCCGCTCGGGCTCTGGCTGGGGCATCTCGGCCGAGGTGGCGGCCTGGTGGTGCTGATCTCCAACGCCACCCTGGCCATCCCCACTCTGGCCCTGCTGACCATCCTGCCGGTGGTCTTCGCCAGCGGCTTCGGGAAGACGCCGGTCGTGGTGGCACTGGCCGTCTTCGCCGTGCCGCCGCTGCTGGCCAACGCCTACACCGGGGTGCGGCAGGTGGACCCAGAGGCCCGCGACGCGGCCCGGGGTATGGGTCTGTCCAGCGCACAGTTGCTGCGCCGGGTGGAGTTGCCGCTGGCGGTGCCCTATCTGGCGGCCGGCTTCCGGACGGCGGCGGTCCAGGTGATCGCGACCGCGGCGCTGGCGTCCTTCGTCAACGGCGGCGGCCTGGGCCAGATCATCCGAACCGGCTTCGGTATCGGCATCGCGGCCGGCGGCGGGCAGATCGTCGCTGGCGGGGTGCTGGTGGCCGGGCTCGCGCTGCTCGCTGAGGTGGTCCTCGGTGGCGTCGAACGGCTGGTCACCCCCAAGCCACTGCGGCGCCAGCGACAGCGCCTGGGACGGCCCCGGGCCGCCGACGCCACCGGGAGCGCCTGACCCCGTCCGGGGGGCCCCGCGTCGAACCGGCCACCGGGTCGCATCCGTTCGGTGACGATGGGGTGACGAAGTCCATCTCAAGTTGTCGGTCGGTTGCGGAACATGTTGGGTGGATATTCGCGGGCGACCGACAGTCAGGATCGCCCGTCGGACACGCGGCCGGCCCAGGACGGGCCGCGCCGGGACACGGAAGGCGGGCACATGCGCGCACGTACACGTCTGGCGATCGGGGCTGTCAGCGCCGTCGCCGGGGCAGCGCTCCTCACCGGCTGCGGTGACGCCGGCTCGTCCGGCACCGACGCACCCCAGACCAGCGCCTCCGGCGCCGGGTGCGCCCCGGTGGCCGGTCAGCAGCTCATCGCTCTGCAGGACGACAAGAAGCTCCAGAACTCCGACAACATCATTCCGGCGGTCAACAGCAAGGCGGCCAATCCGCAGCTGATCGCCGCACTGGACAAGGTCTCCGCCGCGCTCGACACCCCGAAGCTGATCCAGCTCAACAAGGCGGTGAACGAGGACCGCAAGACCCCGAAGGTGGCGGCCGAGGAGTTCGCCAGCGCGAACAACCTCACCGCGGGCATCGCCAAGGGCCCGGGCGGCGACATCACCGTGGGTGCCGGTAACTTCGCCGAGAGCCAGATTCTGGGCGAGCTGTACCGGATCGCGCTCACCGCCGCCGGCTACCAGGTCAAGGTGCAGCAGATCGGCAACCGTGAGCTGTACGAGCCCGCCCTGGAGAAGGGCGAGGTCCAGGTCGTCCCGGAGTACGCGGCGACCATGGCCGAGTTCCTCAACACCAAGGCCAAGGGCGGCACCCCGCCGCCGATCTCCTCGCCGGACATCAACACGACGGTGACCGCGCTCAAGGCCGAGGGTGACAAGGTCGGCATCACCTTCGGCACCCCGGCCGCCGCACAGGACCAGAACGCCTTCGCGGTGACCCAGGCCTTCGCCGACAAGCACGGCGTGCGGACCCTCTCCGAGTTGGCCGCGAAGTGCTCCGGCAGCGCGACCGTGCTGGGTGGCCCGCCGGAGTGCGAGCAGCGTCCGTTCTGCAAGCCGGGCCTGGAGAAGACGTACGGGCTGTCGTTCGGCAAGTTCTCCTCACTTGACCAGGGTGGGCCGCTGACCAAGAGCGGGCTGCGCGACGGTTCGATCAGCGTGGGCCTGATCTTCTCCTCGGATGGGGCCTTCGCCACCAGCTGAGCCCTCCTCCCGCACCTGCTGTGGACGCCCCCGCCCGCGACCGGGCGGGGGCGTCCGCGCGTCCCGGGCACCCCGTTCCCTCCGCTGGACATCGTGGGTAGGCTGCACATCCATGCCAGCCCCGGCCACCTCTGACGCCCGGCGTCAACCACCGCTGCTGACCATGCTCTTCTGGGCGGGCGTCGCCCTCGCCCCGGTGGCGGCGCTGATCCTGCTGGTGGCCGACGGCAACGGCCCGCTGCGCTTCGCCGCGGTGCTCGCCATTCTCGCGGTGGTGTTGATCGGTCTGTCCATCGCGTTGCGGCCCGACGGCGAGGGCGACTCGGCGCGGACCGACGAGCTGCTGGACGAGATCGAAGAGCTGCGTCGGGAGCTGCGCGGCGAGATCGTGGCTGCCGCCCAGCGCGGCAATCAGGCGCTCGACCAGGCGCAACGGGCCCACGAGGCAGTCGCCGCGGTGCGCCGCCGCCTCGACGCCAGCGGTGCCGCTCTCGCCGGTGCCGCTCCCGCTGTCGAGCCGGCCGGCGCCGGGCGGGCGCGGGTGGCTGCCGTCGAACCACAGGTGCACGACACGCCGGTGGCCCGTAGCCGGGTCGCGGGCGACGCGTCGGCCGGCCGCGCCCGGGTGTCGAGCCCCGACGACGCGCCCCGATGGGGGCGCTCCGAGCGCCCGGACGACGACGAGCCGGCGTACGCACGGGAGGCCCCCGAGCCGCCGGCCACCGCCGGGACGTACGGCGGGGAACGGCCGGCCGCCACCGCGTACGGCTCAGCCCGACCCCGGGAGCACGACCGCCCCGAACCGGCCCACCGGCCGGGTGGCGTGGTCCGACACACCGAGACCGTGCACGTCACCACCCGGCACACAGTTGTGGACGGAGGCGCGGCCGAGCCGGCCGGGCGCTACGGCGGCGGGTACGCCGGCCAGTGGACCCCGCCCGCGCAGGAGTGGACCCGGGGCGGTGACGCGGACGAGCGTCCCCGCCCGGCCGGCCGGGCGAGGAACGAGCCGGACGAGCGCCCCAGAGCCGGTTACGGCGACGAGCCGGGCTGGACGGACCGCCGCGACGAGCCAGAGTGGACCGAGCGGCGCGACGCGTACGCCCAGCCCGACGAGCCCACGCCAGCTCCCCGGTCACACCGCACCCCGGAGCGGCCGGCGGCGGGCTCCTGGGACAGCCCGGATGACCGGGGCTGGTCGGAGCAGCGTGACCGGGCGGCGGCCGCGCCGCAGCCCGGGCCGCCCCTGCGGGCCGACGACACCGGCGAGTACTGGTCGCAGTTGCGGGCCGGTGACCGGTGGGCCGCCGTCCGTGACGACGAGAACGGCCGCGAGTTGCGGGTCGGCGAACGCCGGGCCGAGGTGCACGCCGACGCCACCGGCACCGAGTACCGGATGGCCGACCGCTGGGCCACCGTCCGCCACGAGGAGCCGCGCCGCCACGAGGACGCCGTCCGCCACGAGGACGCCGGCTACTACGAGGAGCCGCGCCGCTACGAGGACGCCGGCCGGTATGAAGAGCCGCGCCGCCACGACCGCGACGGTGGCTGGCGGGCCGAGCCGGGACGCCCCGCGCTGCCGGCGGGTGGTGTGCCGGTGCCGGACGAGTGGCGCCCACCGCGCCAACGCGGCCACCAGGCGGAACCCGTGCCGGAACGGACCGGCCGGCGGCGGGTCGACGAGCGCTACGGCTACCCGCCCCAGGACGACGCACCGCGTGCCGGCGGCGCGCCACCCGCCGACCGCTGGCGGTGACCCGGTCAGCCGGCCCGGGTCACTTGTCGATGTCGCCGACCACGAAGAACATCGAGCCGAGGATCGCGATCAGATCCGGGACCAGGCAGCCGGGGAGCAGGGTGGCCAACGCCTGCACATTCGCGTACGAGGCGGTGCGCAACTTCAACCGCCACGGCGTCTTCTCGCCCCGCGACACCAGGTAGTAGCCGTTGATGCCGAGCGGGTTCTCCGTCCAGGCGTACGTGTGCCCCTCCGGCGCCTTGAGCACCTTCGGCAGTCGGGTGTTGATCGGCCCGGTCAGCCGGTCCACCCGGTCGAGGCACTGCTCGGCAAGGTCCAGCGACGCGTACACCTGGTCGAGCAGCACCTCGAAACGGGCGTGGCAGTCCCCGGCGGTCCGGGTGACCACCGGCACGTCCAGCTCGTCGTAGGCCAGGTAGGGGTCGTCGCGGCGCAGGTCCAGGTCGAGCCCGGAGGCGCGGGCCACCGGGCCGGACGCGCCGAACGCGGCGGCGTCCGCGGCGGACAGGACGCCCACGCCGACGGTACGGGCCAGGAAGATGTCGTTGCGGCGGATCAGGTGGTCCAGGTCGGGCAACCGGCGGCGTACCTCACCGATCGCCGCGCGGGCCCGCCCGGTCCAGCCGTACGGCACCTCTTCCTTGAGGCCACCCACCCGGTTGAACATGTAGTGGATCCGGCCGCCGGAGACCTCCTCCATCACCGCCTGGATGGTCTCGCGTTCCCGGAAGGCGTAGAAGATCGGCGTGATCGCCCCGATCTCCAACGGGTACGAGCCGAGGAACATCAGGTGGTTGAGCACCCGGTTCAGCTCCGCGAGGGCCATCCGCAGCCAGGTGGCCCGCTCCGGCACCTCCATGCCCATCAGGCGTTCCACAGCGAGCACCACACCCAGCTCGTTGGAGAACGCCGAGAGCCAGTCGTGCCGGTTGGCCAGCACGATGATCTGCCGGTAGTCACGCACCTCGAAGAGCTTCTCGGCGCCCCGGTGCATGTAACCGACGATCGGTTCGCAGGCGACGACCCGCTCGCCGTCGAGCACCAGCTTCAGCCGCAGCACGCCGTGCGTCGAGGGGTGCTGCGGGCCGATGTTCAACACCATGTCGGTGCCGAGCTGCTGGTCGCCAGTGCCGGCGACCAGGCCGGCCCCGGTGCCGACGGTCAGTTCACGGAGGGCCCCGGCGTCGGTGGTCATGCCCGTCATCGTGCCACGACCGGCCCGAGCGGGATGCCGACCGGCTGGCGCAACCACCAGTGCCCGCCGAGCCCGGCCGGGTCGGTCAGCTCGGCCACCGCCGACGCGGCGGCCAGCGCCCGCACGTAGCCGACCGGGTCCGTGCCGGCCAGGCTGAGCGGCGGTCGCCCACCGTCGGCCCCGAGCGCCCGCAGCGCCTCCCGCTGCAAGACCAGGGAGTACGCGCACCGGGCGACCGCCGCGCCAGCGGAGGCGACCGAGTCCATGGCTACGTGCGCGGTCACGTCACTCGACCCGTCGGGCACCGGAGGCACCTGCCGCCCACCCCGATACCCGGTCAACGTCCCGTCCACCGGCCGACCCTCTCTCAGGTGCCCGTAGTCAACGGCGACCGCCAGCCCTCGGCTGATCTTCCGGACCGCGTCGGCCCAGGCTTCGTCCCTCGGTCTGCCGATCTCTGCCCGGAAACCCGACTCGTTCTCGGTTGTCGCGTCGGTCGGGGTCAGATCAGGGTCCGCGTGGGACGAGCTCGCGGGATGGGGCCACCAGGTGGTCAACCAGTCGAGGTCGTCGGGGGCGACCGGCTCGCCAATCGTCTCCACCCCACTGTCGGGGTCGACCAGGACGTATCGCCAACCATCTTCGGTGTGCACCGCCACGTCCAACGGGACGTTGTCCAGCCATTCGGTAGCGATCAACAGTCCAGTGATCTCGTGGGGGATCTCAGTGGTCCAGTTGATCTCTTTGGGCAGGTTCTCGGGGCGGTCGGCGTACTCGACTGCTGTGAAGCGGATGCGTTCCGCAAGCGACGGACGGACAGCGACCGGCGACGGATCGGAGGCCAACGCAGGGGCGGAGGCCGTGGGAGTCAGGGTTTCCGGGGAGCCCGACCACGGAGGGATCAAGCGTGACCGCCCGGAGTGGGCGGGCTCCCCGGAAACCTCCACCGCGCCCCCGACGAGCGCGCGCAACAGTTCCCCCCGCCCAGCACCCACGTCGACCACATCGAGACAGGATGGGTGGCCGAGGGCGGCGTCCACCTGCGTGAGCAGGCGCAGCAGCGCGGTGGCGAACGCCGGGGACGCGTGCACGCTGGTGCGGAAGTGGTCGGCCGGCCCGCTGCCGGCCACGAAGAAGCCGTCCGGCCCGTAGAGGGCCTGGCTCATCGCGTCTCGCCACGGGATCGACATCAGTCCACTCCGGGTTCACGAGGTGTCACCGTGCCGACCCTACGGCCACCGGAGGGGGCGACGACTTCCGTCCCCGCCGGTCGGCTGCGTGGTTCAGGCCTGGAAGTAGTGCCCTTCGTGCAGGTCCGCGATCAGGCCGGGGTGGGCCGGGGTCCAGTCCAGCAGTTCGCGGGTGATGGCGGACGACGTCGGGTTGTCCATCTGTGCGAACGACCCGAGGAAGCCGAAGTGGTCGTTGGCCTCGGCGGGGCTGATGCTGCGGACCGGGATGCCGAGGTTGGCGCCGATGGCTGCCGCGATCTGCTGGAAGGGGACGCCTTCGTCGGCGGCCCCGTGCAGGCGAGTGCCGGCTGGGGCCTTTTCGAGGGCGAGTCGGTAGAGCACTGCCGCGTCGAGCGTGTGGACGGCCGGCCACCGGTTGCTGCCCTCGCCGACGTAGGCGGCGTACCCCTTCCGCCGGGCCGCCGCGATGATGGTGGTGATGAAGCCGTAGTGGTCGAGTGAACTGTGCACCGTGGGCGCGAGCCGGACGATGGAGGAGCGCACGCCGCGGGCGGCGAGGCCGGCGACGAAGTTCTCCGCGTCGATCCGGTAGCCGCCGCCCGGGAAGGTGTCGAGTTCGGTGCCGGGGCGGCCGACGATGCCGCCCATCACGAGCATGGCCGTCCCGCCGGTGCCGACCAGGGGCTTGCCGGAGCCGGCCAAGCCGTCGGCGAGTGCCGTGAGGGCGTCCAGGTCAACCTTGGCAGCGCCGGCCAGGTCGCCGTTGACCATGAGGTCGTGGCGGAATGCCAGATGGATCACCCCATCGGCGGCTGCCGCCTCGTCCCGGAGCACGTCGAGGTCGGACAGGCCGCCGCGGTGTGCCTGAGCACCGAGCTTCTCGATGGCGGCGGCGGAGGTGTCGGAGCGGGCCAGGCCGACGACCTCGTGCCCGGCGGAGAGCAGTTCCGGGACGACTGCGGAGCCGAGGTGGCCGGAGGCGCCAGTGACGAATACGCGCATTGTGGTTCCTTCGTGAGTGCCGATGTCACCTTGCGACATAACCGTATCTCGCATGATGTCACGCTGCGACATGCGGGACGAATTAATGTCGCAGTGTGACGTCGGATACCATCGCCACATGGCCCGTTGGCAACCGGACGCACGCGGCCGCCTGGAGGCGGCTGCCTTCGAGTTGTTCCGCGAGCGCGGCTTCGAACAGACCACTGTCGCCGACATCGCCGCCCGGGCCGGCCTCGACAAACGCACCTTCTACCGGCTCTTCGGCGACAAGCGCGAGGCGCTCTTCAGCGGCAGTGGGCACCTGGAGGAGGTCCTGGTCAAGGCGGTGGCCGAGACGGACGCCGCCCCGTTCGAGGCGGTCGTCGCCGCCTTCCGCCGGGTGGCGGAGGAGATCTTCGCGGACCGTCTCGACCTGGTCCGAGCGCGGCAGACCATCATCGAGAGCAGCCCGGAGCTGCAGGAGCGTGAACTGCGCAAGACCGGCTCACTGGTGGCCGCCGTCACCGCCGCCCTGCGGGCCAGGGGCCTCGACGAGACCACGGCCACCCTGGCCACCGAGTCCGGAGTCACGGTCTTCCGGGTCGCGTACGCCCGCTGGGTCGCGCCCGACAACGACGCCCCGCTCAGCGACCTGATCGCCGAGGTGGCCGCCGAGCTACGCGCCATCACGTCGGCAACCGGCTGACGCACCGCTGGCACCTGGTCGCGGCCCTGGTCGCAGTGGCTGCCCCGTACCCACCGGGGGCGTTGACAAACGGCCCTTCCTCCAGTGGTGAACGTTTTCACACATCCTGTTTCGGCTCTGTGGCGCGGGCGCATACTTGCGATCGACCGGTACCCCTTCTCGAGGACTGGATCGTCGTCATGAGCGCACCGTTGCGCCCGCGTCCGGCCGCCCCTCAGGGGCCCGCCGTTCTCGGTGCTTCCGCCACCTCCCGTCTGCTCACCGTCGGTGTCGTCGGCGCCGGCCGGGTCGGTGCTGTGCTGGGCGCCGCGCTCGCCGCCGCCGGGCACCGGGTGGTCGCCGTCTCCGGCAACTCCGGAGCCAGCCGTGCCCGCCTCGCACTGCTCCTGCCCGAGGTGCCCCGCCGCCCGGTCGCCGCCGTAGCCCACGCCGCCGCCGACCTGCTGCTGATCGCGGTACCGGACGACAGGCTGGCCGCCGTGGTCGCCGACCTCGCGGAGCGGGGCGTGCTGCATCCGGGCCAGATCGTCGCGCACACCTCGGGAGCGCACGGCCTGGCCGTGCTGGGGCCGGCCGTCGCGGCGGGCGCCCGGCCGCTCGCCCTGCACCCCGCGATGACCTTCACCGGTACGCCGGACGACCTGGCCCGCCTCGACGGCATGTCGTACGGGGTGACCGCCCCGGCGGAGTTGCGCGCCCTGGCCGCCCGACTGGTCACCGACCTCGGAGGCGTGCCCGAGTGGGTGGCCGAGTCGGATCGTCCGCTCTACCACGCCGCGCTGGCCCACGGCGCCAACCACCTGGTGACCCTGGTCAACGAGGCGACCGACCGGCTGCGTGACGCCGGGGTGTCCCGGCCGGAGAAGGTGCTCGCCCCGCTGCTGCGCGCGGCCCTGGAGAACGCGCTGCGGCTCGGCGACGACGCGTTGACCGGCCCGGTCTCCCGTGGCGACGCGGGCACCGTCCAGCGGCACCTGGCCCGGTTGGCCGAGACCGCCCCGGAGTCCGTTCCCGCTTACCTGGCGCTGGCCCGGCGTACCGCCGACCGGGCGATCGCCGCCGGCCGGCTGCGGCCGGTGGACGCGCAGTCGCTGCTCGGCGTGCTGGCCGACAACGCTAGGGAGGTGGCGGCATGACGCAGGTGGTGCACACGCGCGCCGAGTTGGCCGAGGCGCGGGCCGGGCTGAAGGGCACGGTCGGGGTGGTGATGACCATGGGCGCGCTGCACTCCGGGCACGAGACGTTGCTGCGTGCGGCCCGGGAACAGGCCGACCACGTGCTGGTGACGATCTTCGTGAACCCGCTGCAGTTCGGGCCGAACGAGGACTTCGACCGCTACCCGCGCACCCTCGACGCCGACCTGGAGGTGTGCCGGCGGGCGGGCGCCGATCTGGTCTTCGCCCCGTCGGTGGCGGACATGTACCCGGACGGGCAGCCCCGGGTGAGCCTCGATCCGGGTCCGCTCGGCGCCGAGCTGGAGGGCGCGAGCCGCCCCGGCTTCTTCCACGGCGTGCTCACCGTGGTGCTGAAGCTGCTCCAGCTCACCCAGCCGGACCTCGCGTTCTTCGGCGAGAAGGACTATCAGCAGCTCACCCTGGTCCGGCGGATGGCCCGTGACCTGGACGTGCCGGTCGAGGTGGTCGGCGTGCCGACCGTCCGCGAGCCGGACGGACTGGCGCTGTCCAGCCGCAACCGTTACCTGAGCGAGCCGGAGCGGGCCGCCGCGCTGAGTCTGTCCGCCGCGTTGCGGGCCGGTGCGCGGGCCGCCGACGACGGTCTGGACGCGGGGGCGGTGCTGACCGCCGCGCACGCCGCGTTCGGTGCCGGTACGCCCGGTGCCCGCCTCGACTACCTGGTGCTCACCGATCCCGAGTTGGAACCGGGACCGGTGTCCGGGCCGGCCCGGCTGGTGATCGCCGCCTGGGTGGGCGCCACTCGGTTGATCGACAACGCGGCGATCCATCTCGCCCCGCGCCCCTGACCCGGCCGCACCACAGTCCACCAATCCCGCGAAAGGCACCCCGATGTTGCGGACCATGCTCAAGTCGAAGATCCACCGTGCCACGGTGACCCAGGCCGACCTGCACTACGTCGGTTCGGTGACGGTGGACGAGGACCTGCTCGACGCCGCCGACCTGCTCCCCGGCGAGCAGGTGGCGATCGTGGACATCACCAACGGCGCCCGGCTGGAGACGTACGTGATCCCGGGCGAGCGGGGCAGCGGCGTGATCGGCATCAACGGTGCCGCAGCGCACCTGGTGCACCCCGGTGACCTGGTCATCCTGATCTCGTACGGGCAGATGGACGACGCGGAGGCCCGGTCCTACCGGCCCCGGGTGGTGCACGTCGACGCCGACAACCGGGTGATCGAGTTGGGTGCCGACCCGGCGGCTGCGGCACCTGGCACGGCCGGGAACCCGGTGCCCAGCCCGTTGGCTGTGTCCGCAGTCTGATCCCGCGTACCACGATTCCGGTCTGTCACCAGAAGGTCATTTCCGGTTACCCTGAGCACGCTGGCGGAAGCCGGTCGGTGGCTGGGGGAGGCCGCGATGCGCCGTGCCATGACGACCCTGTTCGCCGCTGTTGCCACGGCGGCGCTGCTGGTGGGCTGTGCCCCCTCCGGCGGCCTGGACGGTGATCTGACCGACGACTGGGCGGCGTTGCCGGCACCGTCGGCGTTCACCCCGGCGGCCGGTGTGTGTCACGCTGGCGACTTCACCGACCTGGTCAGCCTGGCCAGCTACGAGCCGGTGGACTGCGCCGGCCCGCACCGACTGGAGACCGTGCATGTCGGGGCGTTCCCGGTCGAGCGGACGACCGCTCCGGCGGGTGGTTCGACCGAGCTGCGGGGCGCGTTCGCCGAGTGCGACACCCGGGCGACCGGCTACCTGGGTGACGACTGGAGGTCCGGCCGGCTGCGGCTGTCCGTGGCGCTGCCCAACGGGCCGGGCTGGGCGGCGGGTTCCCGGTGGTTCCGCTGCGACCTCACCGAGCTGACCACGGTCGAGGCGGCGGCCACCGTGGTGGTCCGTTCGGGCAGTCTGCGGGACGCGTTGAAGGGGCCCACCGGGCTGCGCCTCGGTTGCCAGCAGACCCGCGGTGGCGCCGGCCGGGGTGTGCAGACGCTGATCCCGGTGGAGTGCGGCAAACAGCACGACGCCGAGTTCGTCGGGGTGTGGCGGGCCCCGGACCGGGCGTACCCGACCCGGGACGCCGACTGGGTGCCGCTCTACACGGGTTGTCGCAGTGTCCTCGCCCGGTACGCGGGCGTACCGGACAACTCCGAACTGCGCTTCCGTAGCGGTGTGGTGGTCCGACCGCCGGGGACGGGGCGGTGGAAGGTCGGTGATCGGGGTGTCCGCTGCTATCTGTGGCTCAGCGACCGTACGGTGACGGCCTCGTTGAAGGGCGCGGGTCCGGCGGGCCTACCGGTCCGGACGAAGTGACCATGGCCTGACGGTCGGCGCGGCGCGGCGTGCGCCGGACGGCGTCGCCCAAAACACTCGTCCCGCCCCCGCCGCCCCGGGCGAGGATGGTTCGGGTTGACTGGGGGCATGCGTCTCCCGACCGTCGACCTGCCTGCCCTGCCCGCGCTGCTGGCCGCGCCCGCGCCCGGCTGGGTGGAGACCACCGACGTGATCGTGGTGGGTTCCGGCGTGGCCGGGTTGACCGCGGCGCTGCACCTGCGTGAGGCGGGTCTGCACGTCACGGTGGTCACCAAGGTCAACATTGACGATGGCTCGACCCGGTGGGCGCAGGGCGGCATCGCCGCAGTGCTCGATCCAGCCGACACCCCGGCGGCGCATGCCCGGGACACCGAGGTCGCCGGGGTCGGGCTGTGCGACCCGGCCGCGGTCCGGGTGCTGGTCGAGGAGGGCCCGACCCGGCTGCGTGAGCTGATCCGGATCGGCGCCGATTTCGATCGACACCCGGACGGCTCGTTGATGCTGACCCGCGAGGGCGGGCACCGGGCGGACCGGATCGTGCACGCCGGCGGGGACGCCACCGGCGCGGAGGTGCAGCGGGCGCTGCACGCCGCGGTGCAGCGCGACCCGTGGATCCGGCTGGTCGAGCACGCACTCGTGCTGGATCTGCTGCGCGCGCCCGGCGACGGCCCGGACGGGCTCGGCCCGGCCTGTGGGATCACCCTGCACGTGTTGGGTGAGGGCAGTGAGGACGGCGTCGGCGCGCTGCTGGCCCGTGCGGTGGTGCTCGCCACCGGAGGAATGGGGCAGGTCTTCTCGGCCACCACCAACCCGGCGGTCTCCACCGGGGACGGGGTGGCGCTGGCGCTGCGGGCCGGCGCGGCGGTGACCGACGTGGAGTTCGTCCAGTTCCACCCGACCGCCTTGATCACCCCGACCGGCGCGGGGGTGCCCGGGGCCGGGCACGCGCAGCAGCCGCTGGTCTCCGAGGCGTTGCGCGGCGAGGGCGCGTTCCTGGTGGACGCGGACGGCAAGAGGTTCATGGTGGGCCAGCACGAGTTGGCCGAGCTGGCTCCCCGCGACGTGGTGGCCAAGGGCATCCACCGGGTGCTGCTGGCCAGCGGCGCGGACCACGTCTTCCTCGACGCGCGGCACCTGGGCGGCGACTTCCTGGCCGGTCGGTTTCCCACAATCGTGGCGTCCTGCCTGGCGATCGGCGTGGACCCGGCGACCGACCTGATCCCGGTGGCGCCGGCCGCCCACTACGCCTCCGGCGGCGTCCGGACCGATCTGCGCGGCCGTACCTCCATCCCGGGCCTGTACGCCTGCGGTGAGGTGGCCTGCACGGGCGTGCACGGCGCGAACCGGCTGGCCAGCAACTCGCTGCTGGAGGGGCTGGTCTTCTCCCGGCGGATCGCCGAGGACATCGCTGCCGGCCTGCCCGAGCAGGCCCAGCCGGCGGACGTCGGCGCCTGGCGTGGGGGTACGGGCTGGGTGCTGCCCGCGGAGGTGACGCCGCCCCTGCAGCGGGCGATGACCCGGGGGGCCGGGGTGCTCCGATCCGCGGCCACGCTGGCCGACACGGCCGGGACGTTGACCGAGCTGGGCGTTGCCCGGGGCCGCCCGCGGACCGCCGACTGGGAGGCGACGAACCTGCTCACCGTGGCGTCGACGCTGGTTGCCGCCGCGTACGCCCGTGGTGAGACGCGTGGCTGCCACTGGCGGGAGGACTTTCCGACGGCCGACGAACGGTGGCTGGGCCACCTGGTGGGGGCGGTCGGGGCGCAGGGTCTGGTGACGCAGCAATGGGAGGGCAATTCATGATCGAGTCGACGCGGCACGCGTTGCGGGCGGCCGGGCTGGACCCGGCGCAGGTGCGGCAGGTGATCGAGGGCGCGCTGGTCGAGGATCTGGGCCCGGACTTCCTGGACGTCACCAGCGTGGCCACCATTCCGTCGGAGCAGACCGACACGGCCGACCTGGTGGCCCGCGCGGACGGGGTGTTGGCCGGGATGGCGGTGGCCGCCGCCGTGTTCGAGCTGGTGGGCGAGGTGACGGGCTTCGGTCGTACCGTCGAGGTGTCGGTGCTGGCCCGCGACGGTGAGCGGGTGGCCCGCGGCGATGTGCTGGCGACGGTGACCGGCCCGACCCGGCTGCTGCTGACGGCCGAGCGGACGGCGCTCAACCTGCTCTGCCGGATGTCCGGGGTGGCCACCCACACCCGCGCCTGGGCGGACGCGTTGGCCGGCACGAAGGCGATGGTGCTGGACACCCGCAAGACGACCCCGGGCCTGCGGGCACTGGAGAAGTACGCGGTGCGGGCGGGCGGTGGCACCAACAAGCGGATGGGCCTCTACGACGTGGCCATGATCAAGGACAACCACAAGTTGGCGGCCGGGGGCATCACGGCGGCCTACCGGCGGGTCCGGGAGGCGTTCCCGGAGGTGCCGGTGCAGGTCGAGGTGACAACTGTCGACGAGGCGGTGGAGGCGGTGGAGGCCGGGGCGAACTTCCTGCTCTGCGACAACATGACGCCGGAGGTGCTGGCCGAGGCGGTGGTCGCGGTGGGTGACCGGGCGGAGCTGGAGGCGACCGGCGGGCTGACCCTGGAGGTGGCCGGCCGGTACGCGGCGACCGGCGTGGACTTCCTCTCGGTGGGCGCGTTGACGCACTCGTCGCCGATCCTGGACATCGCGCTGGACCTGCGCACCGAGTAGTTGTCTAGGCTGCGTGCGTGCTGCTCTGCATCGACATCGGAAACACCAACACCGTGCTGGCGACCTTCGACGGCGACAAGCTGGTGCACTCCTGGCGGATCAAGACCGATGCCCGCTCGACGGCGGACGAACTGGGCCTGATGTTCCGGGGTCTGCTCGCCGCCGACAACGTCGAGATCACCGGTGTGGCCGCCTGTTCCACGGTGCCGGCGGCGCTGCGGTCGCTGCGCACCATGCTGAGCCGCTACTACGCCGACCTGCCGAGCGTCGTGGTCGAGCCGGGAGTGCGGACCGGGGTGCAGTTGGCGATCGACAACCCGAAGGAGGTGGGCGCCGACCGGGTGGTGAACACCCTGGCGGCGTACACCCTCTACGGCGGCCCGTCGATCGTGGTGGACTTCGGCACCACCACCAACTTCGACGTGATCAGCGAGCGTGGTGAGTTCCTCGGCGGGGCGTTCGCCCCGGGCATCGAGATCTCCTTCGACGCGCTGGCCGCCCGGGCCGCGCAGTTGCGCAAGGTCGAGGCCACCAAGCCGCGCTCGGTGATCGGCAAGAACACCGTGGAGTGCCTCCAGGCCGGCCTGTACTTCGGCTTCGCCGGGCAGGTGGACCGGATCGTCGAGCGGATGACCGAGGAGCTGGGCGAGGTGCGGGCGGTGATCGCCACCGGCGGTCTCGCATCCCTGGTGATGAACGAGTGTCGCAGCATCACCCACCACGAGCCGATGATCACGCTGATCGGTCTGCGGATGGTCTACGAGCGCAACCGGTGACCCCGGCCGCCGTCGGTGCCGGCCGCCGGGCTGGGCCTCAGCGCCGTCGGGCGCGCAGCACCAGCGTCCGGTACGGCAGGTCGATGGTGTCCCGGCCGGCGAGGGCGGGGTGGGTGTTCAGGAGTTCGGTCAGTTCCCGCTCGACCCGCTGCTGATCGTCCGTGGTGGCGGTGAGCCAGTACGAACGGGTGCGGACCACGCCGTGCAGCTCATCCGGCGTGAGCGTGGTGTGGTGGCTGAATTCGTGCTGCTCGATGGGGTCGAAGGCGGGCCCGAAGTCGGGGTAGTCGTTGACCACCACGTTGGCCGACTTGTCGCCGAAGTGGGCGATGCGACCCAGCTCGGCCACCCAGTCGACGCTGTCGTCCCGAATGTTCCAGATGGGGGCGAAGGTGCCACCGCCACGGAGCACCCGGGCGATCTCGGCGTGCGCAGGCTCCCGGTCGAACCAGTGGTACGCCGTCCCCACCAGCACCGCGTCCGCAGCCGAGTCGGGCAGCGGCAGGGCCTCGGCGCTGCCCGCCAGAGCCGTCGTTCCCGGGGTGCTGACGACGAGCTGCGCCCGCATCCCCGGATCGGGCTCGACCGGTACGACCTCGTGACCCAGGGCCAGCACGGCGCGGGTCAGGATGCCGGTGCCCGCCGCGAGATCGACCACCCGGGCGCGGCTCAGCCCGTCGAGTGCCCACCGGACGGCAGCCTCGGGATAACGTGGTCGAAACCGGTCGTAATCACCAGCAGCGGCGCCGAACGACAGGGCGTGAGTGTGATCGACCATGACGGGCAGGTTATCCCGTAACAGCTTCCGGACCGCTTGAGTACGCTCGGGCCTGACCCCTGTATCTCCGTGACGAGGAAGCGTGCCGTGAGCGAGCAGAACCCCGTGCCAGTGGACCCCGCCGACGACCTTCCCGAGCAGATGAAGGTCCGCCGGGAGAAGCGGGACCGGATGCTCGCCGAGGGCGTCGAGCCCTACCCGGTCGGCTTCCCCCGCACCACCACCCTGGCGCAGGTCCGGGCGAGCTACGCCGACCTGCCGACCGACACCGCGACCGGCGACCAGGTAGCGGTCACCGGCCGGGTGATCTTCGTACGCAACACCGGCAAGCTCTGCTTCGCGACCCTGCGGGACGGCGACGGCACCGAGTTGCAGGCGATGCTCTCCCTGGACCGGGTCGGGCCGGAGCGGCTGGAGGCGTGGAAGCGTCTCGTCGACCTCGGCGACCACGTCGGCGTCACTGGTGAGGTGATCACCAGCCGCCGGGGTGAGTTGTCGGTGTTGGCTCAGCAGTGGGAGATGACCGCCAAGGCGCTGCGGCCGTTGCCGGTGGCTCACAAGCCACTCTCCGAGGAGGCGCGCGTCCGGCAGCGTTACGTCGATCTGATTGTCCGGCCGCAGGCGCGGGAGATGGTGCGCACCCGTGCCGCCGCGGTACGCAGTCTGCGCGATTCACTGCACGGGCAGGGCTTCATCGAGGTGGAAACGCCGATGTTGCAACTGCTGCATGGAGGAGCGGCCGCCCGACCGTTCGTGACCCACAGCAATGCGTTGAACACCGATCTGTATCTGCGAATCGCTCCGGAACTGTTTCTCAAGCGCGCTGTGGTCGGCGGCGTCGACCGCGTCTTCGAGATCAACCGCAACTTCCGTAATGAGGGTGTCGACTCTTCGCACTCGCCGGAGTTCGCGATGCTGGAGACCTACCAGGCGTACGGCGACTACGACACGATGGCCGAGTTGACCCGCAATCTCGTGCAACAGGCGGCGATCGCGGTGAGCGGCTCGCCGGTGGTGACCCACGCCGACGGGCGGGAGTTCGACCTGGGCGGCGAGTGGCGGTCGGTGACGTTGTTCGGTGTGCTTTCCGAAGCGCTGGGCGAGGAGGTCACGGTTCGCACCGAACGCTCCCGCCTGGTGGAGTACGCGGACAAGGTGGGATTGGCCGTGGACCCGAAGTGGGGCCCGGGGAAGCTGGCCGAGGAGTTGTTCGAGGAACTGGTCGTTCCCGGCCTCCAGGCGCCCACCTTCGTCCGGGACTATCCGGAGGAGACGAGCCCGCTCACCCGGGCGCACCGCAGCGAGCCGGGGCTGGCCGAGAAGTGGGACCTCTACGTGCTCGGCTTCGAGCTGGGCACCGCGTACTCCGAGCTGGTCGACCCGGTCGTGCAGCGGGAACGGCTGGTCGCCCAGGCGCAGTTGGCCGCCCGTGGCGACGACGAGGCGATGCGTCTCGATGAGGACTTTCTTCGGGCGATGGAGTATGGAATGCCGCCGGCCGGCGGTATGGGAATGGGAATCGACCGGCTGTTGATGGCCCTGACCGGGCTCGGAATTCGGGAAACGATCCTCTTCCCGTTGGTCCGCCAGGAGTAGTCCCGCCCGGGCTCACCCGCAGACTGTAACGGGGTCCTATTGACGTGACGAGCGGCGTGGGGGTTATTGTGCTCTAGTTAGCAGGAGCGCCCTGCTCGAAAGGAATGTGGGACGTGGCCAAGCAGATCATTCACAAGCTGGTCGATGACCTGGACGGCGGGGACGCGGACGAGACCGTCAAGTTCGCCCTCGACGGCGTTCAGTACGAGATCGACCTGTCGAGCTCCAACGCCGCGAAATTGCGCGATGCATTTGCCGCGTACGTTGGTGCCGGCACCAAGGTCGGCCGGGGCGGCGTCGTGATCGGTGGGCGGGCTGCCCGCGGTCGGGGTGGCGCGACAGCCGATCGGGAACAGAACAAGGCGATCCGGGAGTGGGCCAAGAAGGCCGGCAAGGACATCTCGGACCGGGGTCGTATCCCGCAGGAGATCGTGGACGAGTTCCACGCGAAGCGCTGATCCGTCAGCAGCTTGGTGGCCAGCCGCCACCGCAAGGCGACACCGACGCCGGGCCGGAGGAGTTCTCCGGGCCGGCGTCGCCGTATCCGCTGAGGGCCCGCGTATCCGCTTTGGGCCCGCGTCGCCGCTTTGGGGCCGCGTCGCCGCTTTCGGGGCGGCGTCGTCGGGTCTGTTCGGGGCCGGGAAGCAATCCGGGCCGACCGGCGTTATCCACAACCAGTGGAACAGCTATCCACAGCCTGTGGACAACCTCCCCAGGGTTGGGCGCGGCGTCCGTCGCGACCGCCGGTTCGTCCGTCCGGAGCCTCCGGGAGCGCTTCCGGACCCCGGATCGGGCTTCCGTAGCGCCAGTCGGATTTCGCTCTGCGCGTAGCGACAGGGCTACCGGAACACCTCCTGAGCGCGGACGGTTGTTCAAAACGACGTGGAACCGACCCAGAGCAGAGACACACGACCTCAGCTGAGTCGGTCAGCGACGATAGAGTAAGGAGGCACGGACGCCCGTCCTGGACGTTCGCGCACCGGCCCCGCCAAGATCTTGACCATCAAGGCGCACGGCACGTGAGGAGCACGAGGGCATGTTCGAGCGGTTCACCGACCGAGCGCGACGGGTTGTCGTCCTGGCCCAAGAAGAGGCCCGGATGCTCAACCACAACTACATCGGTACGGAACACATCCTGCTGGGCCTGATCCACGAAGGTGAAGGCGTCGCGGCAAAGGCCCTGGAGAGCCTCGGCATCTCCCTGGAGGGCGTCCGCCAGCAGGTCGAGGAGATCATCGGCCAGGGCCAGCAGGCGCCGAGCGGGCACATCCCGTTCACGCCGCGGGCGAAGAAGGTGCTGGAGCTGTCGCTGCGCGAGGCGCTGCAGCTCGGCCACAACTACATCGGCACGGAGCACATCCTGCTCGGGCTGATCCGTGAGGGCGAGGGCGTCGCCGCCCAGGTGCTGGTCAAGCTCGGCGCCGACCTCAACCGGGTCCGCCAGCAGGTGATCCAGCTGCTCTCCGGTTACCAGGGCAAGGAGCCTGCCGCGGCGGGCGCCGCGCCGGGTGAGGCCGCGCCGTCGACCAGCCTGGTGCTGGACCAGTTCGGCCGCAACCTGACCCAGGCCGCCCGCGAGGGCAAGCTCGACCCGGTCATCGGGCGCGAGAAGGAAATCGAGCGGGTCATGCAGGTGCTCTCCCGCCGTACCAAGAACAACCCGGTCCTGATCGGTGAGCCCGGCGTCGGTAAGACCGCCGTGGTGGAGGGGCTGTCCCAGAAGATCATCAAGGGCGAGGTGCCCGAGACCCTCAAGGACAAGCAGCTCTACACGCTCGACCTCGGTGCGCTCGTCGCCGGTTCCCGCTACCGCGGTGACTTCGAGGAGCGCCTCAAGAAGGTCCTCAAGGAGATCCGCACCCGCGGCGACATCATCCTGTTCATCGACGAGATCCACACCCTGGTGGGTGCGGGTGCCGCCGAGGGCGCGATCGACGCCGCGAGCATCCTCAAGCCGATGCTGGCCCGTGGTGAGCTGCAGACCATCGGTGCCACCACGCTTGACGAATACCGCAAGCACCTGGAGAAGGACGCCGCTCTCGAGCGCCGGTTCCAGCCGATCCAGGTGGGTGAGCCGTCGCTGGCGCACACCATCGAGATCCTCAAGGGCCTGCGTGACCGGTACGAGGCGCACCACCGGGTGAGCATCACCGACGCGGCTCTCGTGGCCGCCGCGACGCTGGCCGACAGGTACATCTCCGACCGCTTCCTCCCGGACAAGGCGATCGACCTGATCGACGAGGCCGGTGCCCGGATGCGGATCCGTCGGATGACCGCGCCGCCAGACCTGCGTGACTTCGACGAGCGCATCGCCCAGGTGCGTCGCGACAAGGAGTCCGCGATCGACGCGCAGGACTTCGAGCGCGCCGCCCAGCTGCGCGACAAGGAGAAGCAGCTCCTCGGCCAGAAGGCGCAGCGGGAGAAGGAGTGGAAGGCCGGTGACCTGGACGTCGTCAGCGAGGTTGACGACGAGCAGATCGCCGAGGTGCTCGGCAACTGGACCGGCATCCCGGTCTACAAGCTGACCGAGGAGGAGACCTCGCGCCTGCTGCGCATGGAGGACGAGCTGCACAAGCGCGTCATCGGCCAGGAGGACGCGGTCAAGGCGGTCTCGAAGGCGATCCGGCGTACCCGGGCCGGCCTGAAGGACCCGAAGCGCCCGTCGGGCTCGTTCATCTTCGCCGGCCCGTCCGGTGTCGGTAAGACCGAGCTGTCCAAGGCGCTCGCCGAGTTCCTCTTCGGCAGCGAGGATGCCCTCATCCAGCTGGACATGTCCGAGTTCCACGACCGTTACACGGTCTCCCGGCTCGTGGGTGCCCCTCCCGGCTACGTCGGTTACGACGAGGGTGGGCAGCTGACCGAGAAGGTGCGGCGTCGGCCGTTCTCGGTGGTCCTCTTCGACGAGATCGAGAAGGCCCACCCGGACGTGTTCAACACGCTCCTGCAGATCCTCGAAGACGGTCGGCTCACCGACGGTCAGGGTCGGATCGTGGACTTCAAGAACACGGTCATCATCCTGACCACCAACCTGGGCACCCGTGACGTCGCCAAGGCGGTGTCGCTGGGCTTCCAGCAGTCGGAGGACTCCGAGTCCAACTACGACCGGATGAAGCAGAAGGTCAACGATGAGCTCAAGCAGCACTTCCGGCCTGAGTTCCTCAACCGGATCGACGACACCATCGTCTTCCACCAGCTGCGCCAGACCGAGATCCTCTCGATCGTGGACATCATGATCCAGCGGATCGAGGGCCAGCTGCGCAACAAGGACATGGGTCTGGAGCTGACCGACAACGCCAAGAAGTACCTGGCTGCGAAGGGCTTCGACCCGGTGCTCGGTGCCCGTCCGCTGCGTCGCACGATCCAGCGCGACATCGAGGACAACCTGTCCGAGCGGATCCTGTTCAACGAGCTGACCCCGGGTCAGATCGTCGTGGTCGACTGCGAAGGCGACCCGGACGACATCGACAAGTCCAAGCTCGTCTTCCGGGGCTCGGACAAGCCGGTCGAGGTTCCGGACGCCGTCCCGGCCGATCTCGGTGGCACTGCCGCTGGCACCGCCGCCGCAGGCGTGGACGAGTAGCACAACCAGCAAGGGGCGGGGCCCCGGTGGCGCAAGCCGCCGGGGCCCCGCCTTGTTGTGCCCCCTCAGGTCACCCCGCCGCCGCCCGGGCTCGTGCCCTCCCGGCCAGTCTCTGCGTCGCACCTGCCCGCCGCCCCCGCCCGCATGCGGGCGCTCTCACAAGATCGCGCAACATCCTGGATGTAGTGGCATCCGGCTTGCCCGACACCCCTACATCCAGGATCGAGCACGATCTTGAGGTGGAAGGCGCAAGATTGTCGGCCTTCGCGCGCCGCGTTAGGGCGTCCGGCGTGGGCCGGGCGTGCGGGGTGGGCCGGGCGTGCGGGGTTGGGCCGGGCGTGCGGGGCGTGCGGGGTGGGCGGGTCAGGCGGTGAGGTCGGCGGTTGGGAGGGACGGGCCGTCACCAACCAGGCGGAACGAGTCGGTGCCGGCGGGTTCGACCAGCCCGTCCTGCACCAGGCCGGCGAGGGCCCGGGCGCGCTGCACGTCGTCGGTCCAGACCTGGTCCAGCCGCTGGTGCGGGACCGGCCCGGTGCTGTCCCGGAGCACTCCGAGCAGCAGACCGCGTACCTGTCGGTCGGTGCCCGCGTACCGCTGGGGTCGGCGGGTCGGCCCCACGGGTGCCTCCTGGCCGGACGCCCGCCAGGCGCAGACCGACTCGACGGGGCAGGCCGTGCAGCGCGGTGACCGGGCTGTGCAGATCACCGCGCCCAGTTCCATGAAAGCGGCACTGGCCAGCGCTGCCGCGGCTGGTTCCGTCGGGAGGAGTTCTTCGGTGGCGACCAGGTCGGCTGGTCGGGTGACGGGCCCGGCGTCCGGTTCGCCGGCCACCGCCCGGCACACGACCCGGCGTACGTTGGTGTCGACAACCGGGTGCCGCTGCCCGTACGCGAAAGCGGCCACCGCCCGCGCGGTGTAGGTACCGACGCCGGGCAGCGCCAGCAGTTGCTCCAGCCGGTCCGGCACCTGGCCGCCGTGCCGGTCGACGATCGCGACAGCGCATTCGCGCAGCCGGACCGCCCGACGGGGGTAGCCGAGGCGTCCCCACATCCGGATCGCCTCGGCGGGAGTGTCCGCCGCCAACGCGGCCGGCTCCGGCCAGCGGGCCAACCAGGCCTGCCAGGCCGGCACCACCCGGACGACGGGTGTCTGCTGGAGCATGACCTCGCTGACCAGGATGGCCCACGGGGTGACGCCGGGCTCACGCCACGGCAGGTCCCGGGCGTGCTGCTGGAACCACCGGCTGACCAGGGTGGCGAAGTCGGGTTGAGTCATGGCGTCGTCGATGATGTCACGCCCGGCGTTCCCGTTGGGTGGGCGGCTCGGGCGGGGTGCCACGTCGTCGTTCGGCGGACGGGGGAGAATGCCCGGATGAACGAGCTCGCGATCACCGTCATCGGTCGGGACCGGCCGGGCATCGTGGCCGACGTCGCGGAGGTGCTGGCCCGGTTGGGCGCGAACCTCACCGACAGCACGATGACGCGGCTGCGGGGGCATTTCGCGATGACCCTCATCTGCACCGGGCCGGCCGCCGTCGAGGTCGAGGCCGCACTGGCGTCGTTGGCCGCCGAGGGCCAGCTGCTGGCGACGGTACGCGCGGTCACCCCGGACGGCGATGTGCCTCCGGCGGGTGAGCCGTACGTGATGGCGGTGCACGGTTCGGACCGGATGGGGATCGTCGCGGCGATGACGCGGGTGCTGGTGGATGCCGGGGGGAATGTCACCGACCTCAGTACCCGGTTGACCGGTGAGCTGTACGTGGTCCTGGCGGAGGTCGAGCTGCCGGCCGGTGTGGCGGACACGCTTGTCGACCGGCTGCACCGGACGGCTGCCGAGCTGGGCGTGGAGGTCACCCTCCGCCCGGCGGACCCGGATCTGCTGTGACGGGCGAGGAGCGCGGTCCGGACGTCGAGGCGTACGCCGGTCTGGGTGGTTGGACGCCGGATTCGCTGGCGGTGCCGGGTGTGGTGCGGAAGGTGGTGTCCGCCCCGCATCCGGTGTTGAGCCGGGCGGCGGACGAGGTCGATCCCACGGCGGAGGAGACGATCCGGTTGGCGGCCGACCTGGTGGCCACGATGAAGGTTTCGCCGGGCTGCGTCGGGCTGGCCGCGCCGCAGGTCGGGGTGGGCGCTCGGGTCTTCGCCGTCGACGTGACCGGGCACCCGAAGGCGGTGACTGTGCACGGCACCTTCGTGCTGTGCAACGCGCGCGTGGTCGAGGCGACCCGGTGGAAGCCGGGTCGGGAGGGCTGCATGTCGGTGCCGGACCTGACCGGGGACGTGAAGCGGGCCAGCCGGCTGGTGGTGGAGGGTGACCTGCCGGGCAGCGGCGAGCCGGTCCGGTTGGTGACCGACGGCTTCGAGGCTCGGGCGTTGCAGCACGAGATCGACCACTGTGCGGGGCTACTCTTCCTGGACCGGGTGGCGGGTGCGCATGCGATCTATCAGCGCAAGGTCTACCTGTGATCGGTGAGCCGTCTGTCCTTGATGGATGGTCGGGCGTGCCCTTCGAATCGGTTCCGGCGCGTCGCGCCGCACTGCCGGGTACGGCGCGGCTACGGTGGAGGGCATCATGCGTCTGACGGTCGGCCCCCTGCCACCCGCCGTGTACTGGCGGCGTCGCGCCGTCGTACTCGGAGCGGGGTTTCTGTTCCTGATTGTCCTGCTCTACTCCTGCACCGGTTCGGGTCGTTCCGGCGGTCAGGATCCGACGGCGGGCGGCTCACCCTCGGCGACGTCTGATTCCGGCGGGCCGGTGCTGACACCGCAGACCGGAGAGCAGTCACCTCCTGCGTCCGCTGATCCGGGTGCGGCGAATCCGACCCCGGCGATCACCAGCAACACACCGCCACTGGGTGCGGCGGCCGGTTCGGAAGACGACGGCACCTGCACCGACGCGGAGATCAGCGTGGTCTCGTCGGCGAGCCCGGCCTCGGTGCAGCGCGGCGCGGTGGTCGAGCTGCAACTGAAGATCAAGAACACGTCGGACCGGACGTGCAGTCGCAACGTCGGCGCCGACCTTCAGGAGATCTTCATCAAGTCCGGTGCCGAGAAGATCTGGTCATCGGACACCTGCGCCAAGGTCCAGGGTTCGGATGTGCAGAGCTTCACGCCGGACTTCGTCCGCTCCTACCGGGTGCCCTGGAACGGGCGGGACACCAGCCGCTGCGACGGTGCCCTGGCCGCCGGGCCGCTCGCACCGATCGGGACGTACCAGGTGTTCGCCCGGGTCGGCACGAAGCACAGCGACCCGACGAAGCTGACCGTCACCGGCTGAGCCGGGTCAGACGTAGCGTTCCAGGATGGACGCCTCGGCGAGCCGGGACAGCCCCTCACGGACGCCGCGGGCCCGGGCGTCACCGACCCCCTCGACGGCTTGCAGGTCCTCCACGGTCGCGCCGAGCAGCCGCTGGAGGCTGCCGAAGTGCAGCACCAGGCGGTCGACCACCGCCACCGGGAGCCGGGGCACCTTCGCCAGCAGTCGGAAGCCGCGCGGACTGACCGCGGCGTCGAGCGCGTCGGACGCGGCCGGGTAGCCGATCGCCTTGGCCACCGACACCAGGTCGATCAGCTCGGTGGCACCGAGCAGGTCCAGCTCGACAAGAGCCTCGTCGAGGGTGCGGGACTTGCGGCCGACCGGGAGGTAGTCCCGGATGACCAGAGTGCGGTCCGCGTCCACGCCGGCCATCAGCTCGTCGAGTTGCAGGGCGAGCAGACGGCCGTCGGTGCCCAGCTCCACCACGTAGCCGGCGATCTCGTCGGCGATCCGGCGAACCATCTCCAGTCGCTGCACCACGGCCACCGCATCCCGCACGGTGACCAGATCCTCGATCTCCAGGGCGGAGAGCGTGCCGGAGACCTCGTCCAGCCGGAGCTTGTAGCGCTCCAGGGTGGCGAGCGCCTGGTTGGCGCGGGAGAGGATGGCCGCCGAGTCATCGAGCACGTGCCGTTGCCCGTTGACGTAGAGGCTGATGATCCGCATCGACTGGCTGACCGAAATGACCGGATAGCCGGTCTGGCGGGCCACCCGCTCGGCGGTGCGGTGCCGGGTGCCGGACTCTTCCGTCGGGATGGACGGGTCGGGCATCAGGTGCACGGCCGCCCGGACGATCCTGGTCCCGTCGCTGGAGAGGACGACCGCGCCGTCCATCTTGCACAGCTCCCGCACCCGGGTCGCGGAGAACTCCACGTCCAGCGGGAAGCCGCCGGTGCACAGACCCTCGACCACCTTGTCGTAGCCGAGCACGATGAGCGCACCCGTGCGGCCGCGCAGGATGCGCTCCAAACCGTCGCGCAGGGCGGTGCCCGGGGCCATCAGGGCGAGATTGGCCCGCAGCGGGTCTCCGGCGCTCCCGGCGGCTCCCGCAGTCACGCTCACGCTGATCGGGCGGGCGGGCGAGCCCACGGCGCCGGTGCGGGCCTGGGGCGGCGCGCCGGCTGGCTTGGTGGTATCGCGGTCGATCGGCACGGGCACAGTCTACGGACTGCCGTGCGGTGGGTGCTGTCGTGGTTACTGTGATGTGTCACGATGCCGCCCTTTCCAACGTTTCCCGCTTACGACGCGCTGTCCGGTTTCGCCGCCCTCGTCGGCACGGTGGGTCACTCGGCGGACGCACGGGCCGCATGGTGCAGCGCCGAACGGACGTCGGTGACCTCGGTCACCCGCATCTGCTCGGGCCCGGCGCCGGTGCTGGCCGGGCCGCAGCCGGGCGGCACCAGGGCCACCTTGAACCCCAGCCGGGCCGCCTCGGCCAGCCGGCGTGGCACCGCCCCGACCCGGCGCACCTCGCCGGTCAACCCCACCTCACCGATCGCGACCAGGTGCGGCGCGATCGCCAGGTTGAGCCCGCCGGAGGCGACCGCCAGGGCCACCGCCAGGTCGGCGGCCGGCTCCACCACCCGGATCCCGCCCACGGTGGCGGCGAAAACCTCCCGGTCGTGCAGGGTCAGCCGCTCGGTGCGCCGTTGCAGCACCGCGAGCACCATCGCCAGTCGCGCCGAGTCGAGGCCCGAGACGGTGCGTCGCGGCGAGCCCGCCACGGTCGCGCCGATCAGCGCCTGCACCTCGGTGACCAGGGCCCGCCGCCCCTCCATGGCCACTGTCACGCAGGTGCCCGGGACCGGCTCCGCGTAGCGGGTCAGGAAGAGCCCGGACGGGTCGGCCAGGCTGCTGATGCCACCCTCGTGCATCTCGAAGCAGCCGACCTCGTCGGCCGCGCCGAACCTGTTCTTCACGCCGCGCACCAGGCGCAGCGACGAGTGCTTGTCGCCCTCGAAGTGCAGCACCACATCGACGAGGTGCTCCAGCACCCGAGGCCCGGCCACCTGGCCGTCCTTGGTGACGTGCCCGACCAGCACCGTCGCGATGCCCCGCTCCTTGGCGACCGACACCAGCGCGGCGGTGACAGCGCGGACCTGGGTCACCCCGCCGGGCACGCCCTCGGTGCCGGTGGTCGAGATGGTCTGCACCGAGTCGAGCACCAACAGGCCCGGCTTGACCGCGTCGAGGTGCCCGAGCACCGAGGCCAGGTCGCTCTCCGCAGCGAGGTAGAGCCGCTCGTGCAGGGTGCCCATCCGCTCGGCCCGCAGGCGCACCTGACTGACCGATTCTTCGCCGCTGACCACCAGCGAAGGGCTGCCGGCGTTGATCGCCCACTGCTGCGCCACATCAAGCAGAAGGGTCGACTTGCCCACGCCGGGCTCGCCGGCGAGCAACACCACGGCACCGGGGACCAGGCCGCCGCCGAGCACCCGGTCGAGCTCACTCACCCCGGTGGCGCGGGCACGTGCCGGAGCAGCGCTGATGGTGGCGATCGGCCGGGCCGGCTCGGCCGGCATCCGGGAGCTGACCACCCGACCGGAGACCGTCGGGCCGGTCACCGTGCTCTCGACCACCGCCCCCCACTCGCCGCACTCCGGGCAGCGCCCCACCCACTTGGGCGGCTGGTGCCCGCAGGCGTCGCACTGGTAGGCCGGACGCGGCTCGCGGGCGGCGGACCGACCACGGGCGGCACCGGCCGTGCCGCCACGCGGAGGGGTCGATCGGGAGGTGGTCACATCAGGACGCTAGCCCTCGCGTACGACGAAAACACCCCGGCGTGGTGGTCACCACGCCGGGGCGTTTGTCGATGTGCAGCTGGGGTCACTCGTGGGTCGTGCCGCCCTCGTCGCCCTCGTAGCCGCCCTCGCGCTCGATGATCGGCGACGGCGGGGCCGCCGGAGTGAGCGGCACCGCGACCGGCGCCTGGCCGGTGACCGTGTTGCCGTTGCCGAAGTCGAAGGTCACGACGACGTTCTGACCGGAGCGCAGCGCCTCGGTCAGGCCGATCAGCCGGAGCTGGGAGGTGGCCTCGGAGTTGAACTGGATGTAGCTCAACGGCGCCAGCTCGATCCGGGCCGGCTGGCCCGGGGCGGCAGGGCTGGCCGAACCGGACGCCCGCGCCGACTCCGGGGCGGACGGTGTGGCCGACGACGAACCGGTCTCGGAGGGCGTCACCGACGGGCTCGGCGAACCGGAGGTCGAACTCGACGGGCTCATCGAGGCGGACTCCGAGGCGGACGGCGACGGGCTCGCCGAGCCGCCGCTGATCACCACCTCGCGGGCGCTCTGCGTGGTGACGGTGACCGTCACCGTCTCCTTGGAGTCGTTGTAGATCACGGCGCCGAGCCCGGCGTCCTGCCCGGCCCGGTAACCCTCGGTGCCCGGGAAGTCGACGAGCAGGCCCCGCACGGAGAAGGAGCCGTTGTCGGTCGTGAGGTTGACGCCCTGGACCGACGGCTCCTTCAACGCGGTCTCGGCGATCTGACCGGCGCCGCATCCGGAGGCCAGCAGGCTGGCCGCCGCAATCCCGGACAGCAACAGGGCCGCCCGCCGGGATCCTCTGATCGAGCGCGTCACGTCGGTCCTCCTCGTCACAATCCCCACCCGGGCCGTACGCCGGGCACGGTGGCCATACCCGCGCAGACCGCGCTCCAGGGTAGTTGGAGCTGATCGAGGCGCGCACGCGGACCCGGCAATGCCACCTGCCCGGGTGGCGTTCACACCACCCGACCACTCGCCACCAGCAGAACCACGTCGATGAGGGCCACCAGCATCACCGCCCGGAAGGCCGCCACCGGCCGCCGGCCGGCCCGGCTCGCCGAGCGCTCGGCGTACCAGCTCAGCGGCGGCACCACGGCGGCCGTGCCGACCGCCGCCCAGCCGATCGGCGACGGTGGCCCGGGTGGTCCGAGGACCAGGGCCGCGGTCGCCGCGAGGAGGAGGCCCGCCGCGGCCACCCGGCTGCCGGCGGCGCCCAGCCGGTGGGGCAGGCCGCGCACGCCGGTGCGGGCGTCGTCGGCCAGGTCGGGCAGCACGTTGGCGAAGTGCGCGCCGGCGCCCAGGCAGGCCGCCGCCGCCACCAGCCAGACCGGCGGGGCCGGCTGACCGGGCAGCGCCAGCACCACGAAGGCGGGCAGCGCGCCGAAGGACACGGCGTAGGGCAGCACCGAGAACGCGGTGGCCTTGAGCGGCCAGTCGTAGAGCAGGGCGGAGACCAGGGCGAGCGTCAGCCAGAACGCCGCCGTCGGGTTCGTGGTCAGCGCCAGCAGGGGGCAGGCCACCGCGGCCGCAGCGGCGGCCCCGGCCGTGACGCGCCGACCGACCGCGCCACTGGCGACCGGCTTGTCGGTACGCCCCACAGTGGCGTCCCGCTCGGCGTCCAACGCGTCGTTGGTCCAGCCGACCGCGAGCTGGCTGGCCAGTACGGCGAGCACCACCGAGACGATTCCGGCCGGCCGGTGGCCCACTCCCCAGGCCAGCAGACCGGCCACCGTGGTCACCGCCGCGGCCGGTTCCGGATGGCTCGCTCTGACCAGCCCTAACACCCTCGACGACATAAGGGAAGTCTGGTCGTTACCGAGCAGTCGTGCCACGCTCGGTTCCATGCGAGACGTGGCTGCGGCCGGGGGGCCCACCGGTCCTCGGGTGCTGCCGCGAAACGATCCGCGTCAGTACGACGATCTGGCCGGTGAGTGGTGGCGGCCGGATGGGGCCTTCGCGATGCTGCACTGGCTGGCGGAGGCCCGTGCGGCGCTGGTGCCGCCGGCCACCCGTCCGGGCGCATTGCTCGTCGACCTGGGTTGCGGTGCCGGCCTGCTCGCGCCGCACCTGGCCGGCAAGGGCTACCGCCACGTCGGGGTGGATCTGACCCGCTCGGCGCTCGTCCAGGCGGCCGAGCACGGGGTACGGGTGGTCCAGGGTGATGCCACAGCTGTCCCGCTGCCCGACGGCTGCGCCGACGTGGTCTCCGCGGGCGAGTTGCTGGAGCACGTGCCGGCCTGGCCGAGGGCGGTGGCCGAGGCGTGTCGGCTGCTGCGCCCCGGCGGGGTGCTGGTGCTGGACACCCTGAACGACACGGCGCTGGCCCGGCTCGTCGCGGTCCGGCTCGCCGAGCGGCTGCCGACGGTGCCGCGCGGCATCCACGATCCTCGGTTGTTCGTGGACGCGCGGGCGCTGGTGGCCGAGTGCGCCCGGCACGGTGTCGACCTTCGGCTGCGGGGCATCCGTCCGCAGGTCGGCGGCCTGCTCGCCTGGCTGCTGCGCCGCGCCCGCGCGACCGGAACGCCCGGTGCGGTGCCCGTCGGCGGCACGCCGCGCATCGTGCCGACCCGGTCGACCGCCGTGCTCTACCAGGGCCGGGGGGTCCGCAAAGGATAGTCAGGCCGTGGCGGGGTATGGAACGCCAAGGAGGGGACGAGATGACGGTGCACGCGCTTGAGGCAGCACGTCGGTTGGCGCCACGGTTCGCCGCGCGGGCGGCCGAGCACGACCGGGACGGTTCCTTCCCTGTGGACGACTTCGCCGACCTGCGCGAGGCCGGCCTGTTCGGGCTGATGGTGCCCCGGGCGCTCGGCGGTCTGGGCGCCACCTTCGCCGAGTACGCCGCGGTGGCCACTGAGCTTGCCCGGGGCAATGGCGCGACGGCCCTGGTGTTCAACATGCACGCCTCGGTGACCGGGGCGCTGGGCGCGGTCACCGAGGAGTTGGCCGAGGCGCTGGGCGTACCGGACGAGGCGCTGGCCGCCCGCGACCGGCTGCTCAGCGCGGCGGCGCAGGGCTCCTGGTACGCGGTGGCGATGAGCGAGCGAGGCGCGGGCGCGCGGCTGTCCCAAATGACCACCTCGTACGCCCCGATCGACGGGGGCTGGCAGCTCAAGGGCAGCAAGACCTTCTGCTCCGGTGCCGGGCACGCGGACGGCTACCTGGTGGCGGCGCGCAGCGCTGCCGACCAGTCGGTGGTGTCACAGTTCCTGGTTCCGGCCGGTGACGGGCTGACCGTGGAGCCGACCTGGGACTCGCTCGGCATGCGTGCCACCTCCTCCCACGACCTGCACCTGGACGTCAGCGTGCCCGCCGACCGACTGCTCGGTGGGGTGGAAGGGCTGGCGCTGGTGGTCGCCCAGCTGATGCCGCACTGGCTGGTGGCCAGTTACGCGGCCGTCTACGTGGGGGTGGCCCGCGCGGCCATCGACGCGGCGGCCGAGCACCTCAACGCCCGCAACCTGGCCGGTCTGCCGGCGGTACGGGCCCGTCTGGGTCGGGCGGACGCGGCGACGGCCGCGGCGCAGCTGGTGGTCGCGGAGGCGGCCCGCCGGGTGGACGAGGCGCCCGGTGACGAGGAGACCAACCGTTGGGTGTGGCGGGCGAAGCTGCTCGCCGGCACCACGGCCGCCGAGGTCGCGGCGTCGGTGTTGGAGGCGGCGGGCACCTCGGCGACCCGCCGTGGTCATCCACTGGAGCGGCTCTACCGCGACGCCCGCTGCGGCTCACTGCACCCGGCCACGTCGGATGTCTGCGCCGACTGGCTCGGCATCGCCGCGCTCGGTGGCGACCCGGATCGTGACGGATCGGCACCACGTTGGTGAGCCCGCCGCACCGGATCCGCACGAAGGAACGACCAGCCAGGGTGGCTGGTGGGACGGCCAGGGGGAGGACAGCATCTGACGAGAGGTGGGGATCGTGTCCGTACCAGTGATCGCGGGGCTCGGGACAGCGCAGCCGCCGTCCGCTTCGCAGGACGAGTTGTGGGAGGGCTTCTTCTCCCGTCACTTCACCGGCACCACCCGGTCGTTGGCCCAGCGAATCTTCGCCAACTCGGGGGTGACCCGGCGGCAGGCAGCGGTCAACCCGCTGCTGGAGGACGTCTCGGACTGGCCGACCGAGCGCCGGATGCGCCGATACCAGGTGGAGGCGCTGCCGCTCGGCAAGGAGGCGGTGGGCCGCGCGTTGACCGCGGCCGGGCTGAGCGCCGGCGACATCGGGTTGTTCGTCGTCTGTTCCTGCACCGGGTACGCCACCCCGGGGTTGGACATCCTGCTCGCCCGGGATCTGGGCATGGCCGCCGACACCCAGCGGATGTTCATCGGTCACATGGGTTGCTACGCGGCGTTGCCGGGGCTCGGCGCGGCGAGTGACTTCGTCACCGCCCGGGGGCGTCCGGCGCTGCTGCTCTGCGCGGAGCTGACCAGCCTGCACATCCAACCGTCCAGCGCCCGGGTGGACACCCAGCAGATCGTCTCCCACGCGCTCTTCTCGGACGCCGCGGTCGCCGCCGTGGTCGTGCCGGGCGGTCCGGGGTACGCGGTGCGCGAGGTCACCGCCGTCACCGACACCTCGACCGCCGATCACATGACCTGGGACGTCACCGACGCGGGGTTCCGGATGGGGTTGTCGCCGAAGGTGCCGCAGGTGCTGTCGAGGCATGTCCGTGGGCTGGTCGACGATCTGTTGGCCCGGCACGGCGTCGACAGTTCCGAGGTGGACGGGTGGGCGGTGCACCCGGGCGGGCCTCGGATCCTCAACGTGGTGGAGCGGGAGTTGGCGCTGCCCCCACTGGGCTTGGCGGCTTCCCGGGCGACGCTGGACGAGCACGGCAACTGCTCGTCGCCGACGGTACTGCTGATCCTGGACCGGTTGGGCCGGGCTACACCGGCGGCTCGGCGCATCGTCATGTTGGCCTTCGGTCCGGGCCTCACCCTGTACGCCGCCCTGCTCGATCGACAGGGCTGAACCTCCGGCCGGTACGCTCATGACGTGGATGCGACGGCGGACGACCGGCTGCGCTCGGCGGTTCTGTTCGGTGCTGCGGTGGCCGTCCTGGCCGTCGGGGGCTGGTGGTGGCAGGCTGCCGCGCCCGCGTCGACGACCGGGTCGGCTGCTTCTCCGACGGCGGTGTCGAGCGCCGAGCAGAGCGTCAGCACCCCGTTGGAACGGGTCGTGGCGGGGGCGGCGCCCGATGAGCCGATCACGGCGCGGGTGGATCCCGACACCGGCGAGGTCATCCGGGTGCGGAGCCGTCCGTGGGCGGTGATCGACCCGGAGACGGGCTCGATCACCGACATCGAGGGCGATCCCGAGGCGCTCTTCCCCTCGGGGGATCTGCCGCCGTTCAACGGGACGATCTGGCGGGAGGAGCGGGAGCTCGCTCCTGGGCAGGGACTGACCCGGCGGGCCGGCAACGACGGTGCCCGCTACCTGCTCCAGTACCGGTGCACCCGGCCCGGCACGATGGTCGTGACGAGCACCGGGGCCGAGATCGTCGGCGCGTCGCGCATCGACTGCGACGGCACGATCGCCAGTGCCGTGGTGCTGCCCGGTGGCGGGCCGTTCACGGTGTCGCTGTCGGCCGTCGACCGGCCCATCGACATCCAGGCGCAGCTCGTGGCGCTGCCCTAGGGCTGCTTCGTGGGGCGGTCGATCCGGGCCCGCCGCGGGCCGAGACAGGCCCTGGGCCCGGCGGTCAGGAGGCCAGGGCGTTCAGGTCGCTTTGGTAGGACTCGACAGTGCCCAGGTCGGGCAGGACCCGGGTGACCAGGCCGGCGCGGTTGACCAGCAGGGCGGTCGCGGCGCCGGGGCGGGCGGGTTGGCCCAGGAACGAGCGCAGCCCTCCGGCTGGGTCGGCCAGGACGTGCGCCTGCCGCTGGGTGGTCGGCCCGACCGGAGCGGTCCGCCGTCCGGTGACGGTGACCACGGAGACGCCGGAGGGCGCGGCTGCCAGGGCCTCGTCGACCCGGTCCGGGCAGGGGCAGCCATCCAACAGAATGATCATGGCGGGTAGCAGACCGCGCAGTGGCACGGGCGCGTCCTCCGCGTCGACCAGGTCCAGGGCGGGCAGCGCCTGGCCGGTCAGGATCGCCGGTGGCGAGTAGGGCGCCGGGGTCGGGCGGTCGGTGCCGCGGTTGGCCCGGGGCCAGGTGACCGCCAGCAGGCCGGCCAGGGTGGTGAGGACCGCCACCAGCAGGACCAGCAGTGGCAGCCCCAGCGCCCGGTGACCGCCGGGGAGGGCGCTGGCCCGACGCAGCTCACGGTGGACCTGGGCCGCCTCGGCCGCCAGCGCGGACGCGTCGTCGGGGACCACCACCCGGCCCCATTCGGGCGGCAGGCCGGGCAGGCCGTCGGCTGGCCCGTGACCCTCTGCGTCCGGCTTGCCCATCGGACCTCCTGGAAGCGTCTCGAGAGCGGAGTGCGGCTCTGTCTCCAGGGTCGCGCACCAGGGGCTCCTGGCGCTACATCTGGGCGCGGTCCGGCTGGCCGGGCTACCATGGGAGGAGCGCATAGCCCTTGATCTCGACGTTCTGTTCACCCGTACCGGGCAGTCATTTGTGCGTTACGGAGCGTGTTCGAACCATCGGTTTGACCGCCTGTCAAGCTGAAGCAAGACCTCTCACAGGGCCCCTGAGCTGCGCCAACGGTCAGGACATCGGTGAGACATCGGTGCCTGAGCGTGTTACCCTAGACACAGCGAAAGGGGTTTCGAACCTATGGTTTTCAGTGTCGGCGAGACCGTTGTTTACCCCCACCACGGGGCCGCACTCATCGAGGCAATCGAGACTCGGGTCATCAAGGGCGAGCCTAAGCAATACCTCGTCCTGAGGGTCGCGCAGGGTGACCTGACGGTCCGGGTGCCGGCCGAGAACGCCGAGATCGTGGGCGTGCGCGAGGTGGTCGGCGAAGAGGGCCTCGGTAAGGTCTTCGACGTTCTGCGGGCTCCGCACACCGAGGAGCCGACCAACTGGTCGCGGCGTTACAAGGCCAATCTGGAAAAGCTGGCCTCCGGCAACCCGCTGAAGGTCGCCGAGGTCGTGCGTGACCTGTGGCGCCGGGAGCGGGAGCGGGGCCTCTCTGCGGGCGAGAAGCGGATGCTCGCCAAGGCCCGTGACATTCTCGTCGGCGAGGTCGCGCTGGCCGAGAAGAGCACCAAGGATGAGGCGGAGACGCTGCTCGACAAGGTCCTCACCGAGGCCTAGTCCGCACAGCATCGTCGTACCCACTTCGTAGTGAAGAAACCACCGAGGACCGCGACGTGACCGCGCAGCTCAATCCGCGCGGTGACGTCGCGGTCCTTGTGCCTGCGGCGGGTGCCGGCGTACGGCTCGGCCCCGGCCGACCCAAGGCGCTGCGGCTACTCGCCGGTGAGCCGCTGTTGGTGCACGCCGTGCGTCGACTCGCCGCAGCGCCCTCGGTGCACACCATCGTGGTGGCCGCGCCGACCGCCGAGGTGCAGGGCGTCCGTGAGCTGTTGGCCCCGGTCGCACCGGTGATCGTGGTGCCCGGCGGTGCGGAACGGCAGGCGTCGGTGGCCGCCGCGCTGGCTGCGGTGCCCGCCGGCCCGGCGATCGTTCTGGTGCACGATGCCGCTCGGGCGCTCACTCCGCCCGAGCTGGTCGAATCCGTCGCGGCGGCGGTTCGGAGCGGGCTGGACGCGGTGATTCCAGTCCTGCCGGTCGTCGACACGATCAAGGAAGTCGACGCCGACGAGGTGGTGCTCGGCACCGTCGACCGGTCCGCCCTGCGCGCGGTGCAGACCCCGCAGGGTTTCCGCCGGGCCGTGCTCAGCGCCGCACACGCGGCTGCCGGTGACTCGCTGACCGACGACGCCGGGCTGGTCGAGAAGCAGGGCGTCGCGGTGAGCTGCGTGCCCGGCTCGGAGTACGCACTGAAAATCACCAGACCGTTCGACCTGGCTCTGGCGGAGCATCTGCTCGCCGCCGGTATGACGCGTACCCTCTGATCATGATCGTTCCCCGGGTGGCCATCGGCACCGACGTGCACGCGTTCGAGCCGGGCCGACCGTGTTGGGTGGCCGGGCTGCTCTGGCCCGACCAGGACGGCCTCGCCGGGCACTCGGACGCCGACGTGGCCGCGCACGCCGCCTGCAACGCGCTGCTCTCCGCCGCCGGTCTCGGTGATCTCGGTTCCGCCTTCGGTGTGGACCAGCCGGAGTGGGCCGGCGCGTCCGGGGTGGCGCTGCTGACCGAGACGGCCCGCCGGGTGCGGGCCGCCGGCCTGGAGATCGGCAACGTGTCCGTGCAGGTCATCGGCAACCGTCCCAAGATCGGCCGGCGTCGTGCGGAGGCGCAGGAGGTCCTCTCCGCCGCGGTCGGAGCCCCGGTCACCGTCTCGGCAGCGACCACCGACGGGCTCGGCTTCGCTGGCCGCGAGGAAGGGTTGGCCGGGGTCGCGGTGGCCCTGGTGTACGACGCGCCGGCCGCCTAAGCTCGCCGCGATGTCCAGCGACCCCGCCCCCGACCAGTCCGCCGCCGACGGCTACGTCCAGCGGGCCCAACTCCTGGCCGAGCTCGGCCGCTACGACGAGGCGGCCGGTGAGCTGGCCTACGGGTTGGCCCTTCAGCCCGATGACGTGGAAGCGCTCACGATGCTGGCCCGGGTGCACCTGGCCGCCGACCGCCCGGCCGAGGCGCTCACGGCGGCCGACACGGCCGTGACCGCCGCACCGGAGGCCCTGCCCCCGCTGGTGGCCAGGGGCATGGCGTTGGCCGACCTGGAGCGCTACACCGAGGCGGCGGCCACCGCCGACCGGATCCTCGCCCTCGGTCCGGCCGACGCGTACGCCCAGCGGAGCGCGGCGGCGATCCTGGCCGGCGCGCGCAACGGTCAGCCGGCGCTGAACGCGGCCTGGCGCGGCGTCGAGTTGGCCCCGCAGGAGCCGCAGGCACACCTGGTGCTCAGCCTGGTCGCCGCCCGGCTGGACCTCTTCGACCTGGCCGAGCGGGCCTACCGGGAGGCGCTGCGGCTCGACCCGCGGATCGCCGAGGCCGGCCACGACGTGGGGGTCATGCGGCTGGAGCAGCGCCGCTGGTCGGAGGCGCTGGAACACGTCGCCGAGGCGGTGACGGTCAGCCCGAGCCGGATCGACTCGCCACGGACCCTCGCGTACGGGCTGCACCGTCTGGTGCTCTACGGCGCGGGCTGGTCACTGGTGGCGGCGGTGGTGGTGGCGTTTGCGGCGTCGGCGAGCGGCGGGTTCTCCCGCGTCCTGGCGGTGCTCGCCGCGCTCACCGGCGGGATCGTCGTCTGGCAGCTCGGGGCCCGGCTGCCGGGGCTGACCCGGAGCGTCCTGCCCGCCCTGCTGCACTCCGATCGAGCGATGGCCCTGGCCGTCTACGCCGTGGCCGCCGCGCCGCTGCTGCTGCTGGTGTACGCCGTGGTCGGCTCCCCGTGGCCCCTGGTGCTAGCCATCGCCGTCACCGCGGTAGCCGAGTTCGCAGTCTTCACCCGAACCGCGATCCGCCCGTGACAACAAGATCAACAAGCGTCGCGTAGCTCGACCACGTCAGGGTTTCGCCGGAGCCCGACCCGCGTCGGGATCAAGCCTGACCGCCCAGAGCGGGTCGGGCTCCGGCGAAACCCCCCAAGGCCGACTACACAGAACGCGCCCACGTCCAGGCGTACCCCTCGTCCTCGCAGGCGCTGGCGGCGGCGCACAGATCCAGCGGGCGGAAGGTGTCGACCATGACGGCCAGCTCGTCGAAGTAGTCCGCGCCAATGGACCGCTCGGCGGCACCCGGCTGGGGGCCGTGGGTGAAGCCGGACGGATGCAGCGAGATCGAACCCTGCTCGATGCCGGAGCCGCGCCGCGCCTCGTAGTTGCCCCCGGTGTAGAAGAGCATCTCGTCGGAGTCGACGTTGTGGTGGTTGTACGGCACCGGGATCGACTGCGGGTGGTAGTCGACCTTGCGGGGCACGAATGAGCAGATGACGAAGTTGGGCCCCTGGAAGGTCTGGTGCACCGGCGGGGGCTGGTGGATGCGGCCGGTGATCGGCTCGAAGTCGTGGATGGAGAACGCCCACGGGTAGAGGTGCCCGTCCCAGCCGACCACGTCGAACGGGTGGTTGGCGTAAGTGTGACGCGTCCATGCGGTGCCGCTGCCACCGGAGCCTGCGGCCCGGGACCGGTGCCGGACCAGCACCTCGACCTCCTCGCCGTCGACGAGCAGCGGGGCGTCGGGGCCGCGGACGTCCCGCTCGCAGTAGGGCGAGTGCTCCAGGAACTGGCCGCGTACGGAGAGGTAGCGCTTGGGTGGGCCGATGTGCCCGGACGCCTCGACGGCGAGCAGCCGGACGGGCAGGTCGCCGGTGGGCACCAGCCGGTGGATGGTCGAGGTGGGGATGACGATGTAGTCGCCGGAGACCGCGTCCAGCACCCCGAACGGGGACTCGACCCGTAGGGTGCCCGACTCGACGTAGAGGCAGTGGTCGCCGGTGGCGTCGCGGAACAGCGGTGAGGGCTGGTCGGCGAGGACGTACCCGATCCGTACGTCGTCGTTGGCGAGCAGGTACTGCCGGCCGAGGATGGGGTCGCAACCACCGGTGTCCAGTTTGTGGGTGCGCAGGTGGCGGGGCTTGAGCGGCAGGTTCGGCGCTCGGTTGAACGCGGGCGGGGTGAACTCGTCGGCGGCCAGGATCGCGGTAGGCGCGTGCCGGTGGTAGAGCAGCGACGAGTCGGAGGAGAAGCCTTCCTGGCCCATCAGCTCCTCGGCGTAGAGGCTGCCGTCGGGCTGCCGGAACTGGGTGTGGCGCTTGCGCGGCACCTCGCCGACGCTGCGGTAATACGGCATTTCGCCTCCCGATAAGTCCCGTCCACCGGCCGAGCGCGTCCGATAATCGGACGCTGTTGTCCGTTCCTCGTAGCGTCCCGTACATTCTTGTTCCGTGTCAACGCAGGTGCCCGCACTCCTCCACGGCCTGGTGGACGACGCCGCCGTCTTCCCTCCGGGCAGCGCCGCGCTGCCCGACGCCCTGGCCGCCCACCGCCAGCACCGCGCCGCCTGGTACGCCGACCTGGTCGGCCCGCTGCTGATCCCCGCCTCGAACGTGGCCGCCGGTGCGCTGAGTGGTCTGGTCGACCCGGGCGAGGGCCTGGTGGTCGGCGTGATCGGTGACACCGGGATCGGGAACCTGCCGCACACGCTGTCGTTGCTCGCCCCGGACGGCGTCGCCGCGCGCCAGGTCGAGGTGGCGGTCGCCAAGCGGGGTGAGGATCCGCAGCCCGGCATCGCCGAGTTGCTGCGGTTGACCGACGCGCTACCAGGCGTGGCGGCCGTCTACGCCGAGCTGCCGCTGACCTTCGGGCTGATGGGCGCGTTGGACGCGCTCGTCGCCGCGCGGGCCGACGGGGTGCCGATCGCCGCCAAGTTCCGCACCGGCGGCCTGGCCGCCGAACTCTTCCCCACCCCGACCGAGCTGGCGGCGGTGATCTGCGCCTGTCGGGACCGGGACCTGCCGTTCAAGCTCACCGCCGGGCTGCACCAGGCGATCCGACACCTGGACCCGGAGACCGGCTTCACCCACCACGGCTACGCCAACGTGCTGGCTGCCACCCTGGCCGCCGCCGACGGTGACGGGGTGCGCTCGGTCGCCGAGCTGCTGACCGTGGTCGACCCGCGTCCGCTGGTGGAGCGCACGACGGACCGGCTGGACGCGCCCCGACCCCTGTGGGTGGGCTTCGGCTCGTGCAGCATCCTGGAACCACTGACCGATCTGATCCGGCTGGGGCTGGTGAACGGGGGCTACGAAGCATGACCTGGGTGACCGGCGCCGACGGTTCGTCGTACGGGGTGACGAACCTGCCGTACGGGGTGTTCCGGCGAAACGGGGGTCCGTCGCGGATCGGCGTACGGATCGGGTCGTGGGTCTTCGACCTCGCCGCGGCGGAGGCCGCCGAACTGGTGCTGGCCGCAGGCACGCTGTGCCGGCCCGTGCTCAACGACTTCATGGCGCTGGGGCGTCCGCAGTGGACTGCGGTACGCCAGCGGATCACCGAGCTGCTGACCGACCCGGCGAACCGGGCCGCGGTGGAGCCGCTGCTCGTTCCCATCGACGACGTCGAGCTGCTGCTCCCCATCGAGGTGGCCGACTACGTCGACTTCTACTCGTCCGAACACCACGCGGCGAACGTCGGGCAGATCTTCCGTCCCGGCCAGCCACCGCTGCTGCCCAACTGGAAGCACCTGCCGATCGGCTACCACGGCCGGGCCGGCACGGTGGTCGTCTCCGGCACGCCGATAACCCGGCCGACCGGGCAGCGGGCCTCCGCCGAGGGCCCGGTCACCGGCCCATCGGTACGCCTCGACATCGAAGCCGAGGTCGGCTTCGTGGTGGGCGTACCCAGCGCGTTGGGTGATCGGGTTTCCGTGGACGACTTCGCCGAGCACGTCTTCGGGGTGGTGCTGGTCAACGACTGGTCGGCCCGGGACATCCAGGCCTGGGAGTACCAGCCGCTCGGCCCGTTCCTCGGCAAGTCCTTCGCCACCTCGGTATCGGCCTGGGTGACGCCGCTGGACGCTCTCGTCGAGGCCAACGTGGCGGCCCCCGAGCAGGACCCGCCAGTCGTCGACTACCTGCGGGACGTGCCGCACCTGGGCCTGGACCTCCGTCTGGCGGTCGAGTGGAACGGCGACCTGGTCAGCGAGCCGCCGTTCGCCACCATGTACTGGACCCCCGCACAACAGTTGGCGCACCTCACCGTCAACGGCGCTTCGCTGCGTACCGGTGACCTGTACGCCTCCGGCACCGTCTCCGGGCCGGACCGGGGACAGGTCGGGTCCTTCCTGGAACTGACCTGGGGAGGGGCCGAGCCGGTCAAGGTGGGCGACGAGAGCCGCACCTTCCTCAACGACGGAGACACGGTGACCATCACGGCCACCGCCCCCGGCCCGGACGGCACCACCATCGCCCTCGGTGAGGTCTCCGGCACGGTTCGTCCGGCCCGCTGAGCGGGCACCCGCCATCCGTCTCGTGCACGGGACCCGTGATCGCACCGGCTGTGCGATCACCGGCCCTGGTTGACCCGTTGATCGTCCGGATTCCGTTGCCGCACCGCGCGATCCGAGCCCGGCTTCGACCGGCCGGCAGCGGTGGGGCTTCCCGACGCACACGGAGGTAACGACGATGCACGATCTTGCAGGCGCGGTCTGGCGTACCAGCAGCCGCTCGAACGACCAGGGGCTCTGCGTGGAAGTGGCGGACAACCTGGTCGATGTCCACGGTCTGGTCGGGGTCCGCGACTCCAAGGATCAGGCCGGTCCCACGCTCGCGGTCAGCCCGCCGGGGTGGACGGCGTTCATCGGCGCGATTCGGGCCGGTCGCTTCGAGCGCTGACCGGCGCTTCGGCACCGGTCGACGACGACCGGTGCCGAAGCGACTGCCCAATCGGACAGCATGGCCTCCGGGTGGTGGAAATTCCGTCCCGGGGGCCCCGTCCGGCCCTCACTCCGCGTACCGTCGGGGACACGGGAGGGTGGCATGTCGACGGTGGCGATTACCGGGATCATCGAGGCCAACGCTGTCGACGTCTGGCGTCTGCTGATCGACCTGCCCGGCCGGGCGGCCCGGCTGACCGCCGCCGGGCCGATCGAGGTGCTCACCCCGGGCCCGTTCGGGCCGGGCACCTCCTGGCGTGAGGAGCGCGTCCAGCCTGGCGGCGACACGCTTACCGAAGAGTTCCTGGTGGTGGAGGCGTTCGCGCCGCAGCGACTGGTGCTCTGTTCCTCCGGCGCCGGCGCTGACTATCGGATCACCTGGAGCCTGCGGCCGGTCCGCCGCCGCCGTCGGGGTTGCACAGCGATCACCGTCACCCAGGAGGCGGTGCCGACCGCCCCGTACGGCCGGGTGGTGGCGCTGCTCCTCGGCGGGCTGGCTGCGCGTGCGGTCGAGGCGGCGCTCTGGCGCGATCTTGCCGATCTGGCCGTCGCGGCCGGTGCCACCGGTTCCGTCGAAGCCGCCTGAGCACCAGCCGGCAGTCGATCGCCGAGACCTGTTCGGGCTTCGCCCCCCTCCGCTGGGTAGGGTGCCGGGCGGAGGTGCGGCATGAGGTTCCCGAGAGGCCGGCGACTGCTCGCGATCGCGGTCGCGGCGCTGCTCGCGACGGCGGCCGTCGTGGTCATCGTGCACCGGGTCCTCGCGCCGGCAGAGGTGAGCACGGTGGCGCGCGCCGACTATCCGGCTCCGGCCCGACCGGCTGCGAGGGTGATCGGTCGGTTGCCGGTCGCCCCGTTGATCGTCGACGGCAGACTGCGGGTGTACGCCGCCCACCGCCAGGTCTACGCCGACCGGCCGGTCGACGGTCGGTACCGGACCAGCCCGTACTGGTCGTACCGGCGGTGGCCGGCGGAGCTGACCGGGGTGGTGGCCAGCGGCAGCACGGTGGTCAGCCGTTGGTCGGACGGGCTACTTGTCGCACTCGACGCGCGGACCGGCCGGGTGCTCTGGCGAGCCGACGGCCCGGAGCCCGCGGAGAGCGTGACACCGGTGCGGCGTACCGGGGCGGCGACCGTCTGGGATGCGCCCGGTCTCCAGCTCACCGCCCTCCCCGACGGGCGGATCGTGCTGGTGGTGACCGCTGACGCCCAGGCGCGTGGGGTCGACCTGAGCGATGGTCGGGAGCTGTGGCGGGTCCAGCTGCCGGGCAGGTGCCGGAGCGATGTCGGCAGCACCGCCGCCGGGCAGCTGATTGGTCTGGACACCTGCGCCGGGGCGGCGACGGTCGAGTTCCGGGACGCGGCGACGGGCGCGGTGCGGGAGCGTTGGCGACCGCCGGACGGTCCGGACGCGTTGGTGGTGACGCCGCTCGGTTGCCGTACCGCTCAGTCGGACTGTCTGGGGTTGCGGACCGCCGCGCCGGGTGACGAGGGTGGTCGGGGTTGGCTGTTGGGCGTCGGCCCGCCGGTCGCCGCCCCCGCGCTGGATTCGGCCGGTGCCGCGCTGGTCGGTGAGCAGTCCGTCGCCGTGCTCGACGGGGTCGTGGTGGGTCGATCGGCGCGTACGGGCACCGAGCTGTGGCGGTCCGCGGGCCTGGGCGCGGCCCGGGTGTTGGCCGCGCAGCCGGGCCGGGTGCACCTGCTGACCGAGGCGAACGATCTGGTGACACTGGACCCGGTGACCGGTAGGCAGTTGTCCCGCTTTGCGCTCAACGTCGGCTCGGACGGGACGGGCTGGGCCCCCGGGGCGGTGACGGCCGAGGACGGGTTCGTAGCGGTCGAGCGCCTCCGTAAGCCGGTCGACCCCGCCGGCGACGACCGGCGCTACTACTACACCGGCGAGGCGGTGATCCTGGCCGCCACCTGATGGTGGCGTCTTCGACCTCGGAACACCGGACCGACTCATCCCCTTTGTCCAAAAAGGGTATGTTTTTCATGGTTCAGGTTTCCGGAGGAGGAGGGTCGGCGCATGGCCAGGACGGCAGCCAATTACCTGGTGGGCGGCGCGCTCGCCGCCACCACCGCGAGCCTGGCGCTGGCGGTAGCGCCGGTGCTGGCCCCCGCCCCCGCCTCGGCGCGCGGGTTCAGCGTCGCCCCGGCCGAGCCGTCGGCGCGCGGTGGCGTGACCTTCGAGATCCTGCCGGCATCCCCGACCCCGACCCCGCCGCCACCTACCTCCACGCCGACGGCACCACCGCAACCCACGCCCAGTCACGGCGAGTTGCCGGTCACCGGCCCGGGCGGGTCGGCGCTGCTGCTCGCCGCGCTGGGCGTAGCCCTGATGGTCGTCGGTTGGTTCGCCGCCCGCCGGAGGCGGCTGAGCTGACGAGCCCGCCGGAGGCGGCTGCGCTGACGAACCCGGCCCGTGCCGGCCGCCGGCCGGGGTCAACGACCGGCCGGGACGCGCTCCCTCGGACGGCCGGTGGGAGGCCGACCGGCCCGGCGGGAACGGCGGGAACGGCGTACCAGCATGGCGAGGCCGACGACCAGCAGCAGCCCCGCGACGGCCGCCGCCACGGTCCACCCAGAAACAATCCGGGAGACGACGCTGCCCCGTTTCCCGACCTGACCAGGGTCGGGGAACGTGATCTGCGCGGTGATGCTCCGCTTCACCAGGCCGCTCTCCAGATTCACCTCCGCCTTCCACGGGCCGTTCGGCAGCGCGGCCGGGAGCCGGGCGACGACCTGCCCGGACGCGCCCGGTGCCAGCGTGACGCCCTGCCCGACCGGAAACGGGCCGGCCCGGCTGCCGGCTGGGCCATCGGTCAGGGTGACCACGCCGGTCAGGTCGACGGCGCGGCCTCCGGTGTTGGTGACCTGGACGGTCAGTGACGGTTCGCCCTCGGGGCTGCGGGCCGGGCGCACCTCGCCGATCGAGAAGTCGGAGGCGGGTTCGCCGCCGGGCCCGATGTCGAGGTACATCCGGACCCCGACCCGGTGGACCTGGGTGATCTCACCGCCGGCCCGCGGCGTCGAGGCGGTGGACGCCCAGATCACCCCGTACCGCTCGCCCCGGGAGGCCGCCGGCGGCACCGTGACGGTCGCTCGGACCCGGGTCTCGCCCCACGGTTTGAGCTCGACGGATCGCTCGTCGAGGGTGACCCACGAGGTCAGCTCGTTTTCAGCCCGGCCCTCGCCGAAGCGGAACGTGGCACCCTCCAGGGTCGCGGCCGCCGGGTACACGTCGACTCGACGGGTCTGGTTGGTGCGGTTGACGATCAGCACTTGCCGCTTGATGGTGGTGCCCGGCGGTAGGTGGTCGACGATGTAGCGCAGCGCGCGAGGGTCGGTGCGGCGCTCGGTCGGGGCCTCCAGCAACCGGATTCCGATGCTGCCGTCGTCTGGTACCGCGTCCGGTTCGACCGCGCCGGCCCGGGTCGACAGACCCGGACCGGCGAGGCAGAACAGGGCGAGCGCAACCGCGATGGTCGACCGCCCCCGGCGGCTACCCCACGGAATGTGTCACCGTGCCCGTGTAGGTGCCCGCGATGCTGTCCAGCGGGACGTTGACCACCAGGGTGGGGTTCCAGTTGGCGGTGTTGCCGCCGGTGCCGCCGCTGTGGGTGAAGGCGGTGAGCTCGGTGACGCTGGACAGCGGTGCGGCGTCGCCAGCGGTTGGCTGCCCCGGCGTGAAGGTGCCGTCACCGGTGGTCGGGGGCACCCCGACCGCATTCCCGGACCAGTAGTCGATCTCCTCCGGGAGGACCGTCTCGGGGGGCGAGCCGCCGCCGGTCTGGAAGACCGTCGCGGTCACCGAGGCGACCCAGGAGGCGTCGGCGGCGCCTCGGGAGTCGTCGACCGTCACCACGCCGAGCGGGCCGCTGATGACGCCACCGGGGGCGCCGCCACCGAGGGCGGCATTGGTCGGCGCGGTGATGTCGAGGGTGCCGGCGAGCACCTCGAACGTGGTGCTGGTGGTGTCATCGGGCGCGGCGGCAGCGGGCGCGGCGAGGAAGCCCACCATCGCCGCGGCGGCCGCACCGGCCAGACAGATCTTGGCAGTACGCACTGTTCGTTACCCCGTTTTCTCGAAGTGAGCCGGCGTGAGTCCTCGGCACAACGGCTACTTCGGAAGATAGGGCAGAAAGCACGCAAAGTTGGACAAACAGGTCTTAGTTCACGATTGAGGTTGAGTACGCCCGGCGGCTTGACGACCGAGGTGCGGTTCATCAGGCTCGTCCGGCCTGGATTGGAGACACGAGATGCGTGCTGGTCGTTACGCCGTATGCCTGGCCATCGGCATGGCCGTCCCGTTGCTGATGGTCAGCGGCTGCACCGGTGACACGGCGAGACGATCGGCGGCGCCGTCCGAACCCCCCTCACCTACCGTGCCGAACCGGCCTTCCCCCACTCCGGAAGCGCCGACGGGGTGGTATCCGGCCGGTCGGGTGCTGCTGGCTGGCCCGCTGGCAGAGCAGAAGGAAGCAACCATCGCCGATGTTGTTCCCAGTGGGGCCAGCTTCACGGTGTATTTCATCTGCACCGGAGGAGGTCGGATCGCACTCAACGTGAAGACAGCCGCTCCGCTGAGATATCCGTGCGACGGGGTGCCCAACCTGTCGCAGGTCTTCGTCGACAAGGGCGTCTCGACCGATCTTGCCGTCGGGGTCGAGGGTGAGGCGCAGTGGCGACTGGCCGTGGTCGACGGAGCGCCTTAGCCGTGTACTGGCGGGCGGTGCAGCTGAGTGCTGTCCCGCCCGCCAGTCGTTCGTTACCTGCTGTCGCTCAGGCCAGGGCGGCCTCGGCCGCCGCCAGGAACGCGTCGTTCTCGGCCGGGGTGCCGATGGTGACCCGGACCCCGTCTCCGGCGAACGGCCGCACGATCACCCCGCGCGCCTCGCACGCCTTGCCGAACGCCACGGCCCGCTCGCCCAACGGCAGCCAGACGAAGTTGGCCTGGCTCGTCGGCACCTCGGGCACGAACTTACGCAACGCCTCGGTGACCCGGTCCCGCTCGGCGACGACCAGGGCGCAGCGACGCTCCATCTCCGCCACCTGGGTCAGCGCGGCGAGCGCCCCGGCCTGGGCTGCCGTGCTGCTGGAGAACGGCGTCGCCACCTTACGGATGGCGGCGGCCACCACCGGCTGGGCGACCAGCCAGCCCATTCGCAGCCCGGCGAGCCCCCACGCCTTCGACAGGGTGCGCAGCACCGCCACGTTGGGCCGGTCCAGGTAGTCGAGACCGTCCGGAACCTCCGGGTCGGTGACGAACTCCCGGTACGCCTCGTCGATCACCACCAGCACGTCGTCCGGCACCGCGTCGAGGAACCGGTCCAGCTCGGCCCGGCGCACCGCGGTACCCGTGGGGTTGTTCGGGTTGCAGACGAAGATCACCCGGGTCCGGTCGGTCACCGCCGCGGCCATCGCCGCCAGGTCGTGCCCGTGCCCGGCGTCGTTGGGCACCCGCACGCTGGTCGCGCCGCTGGTCGCCACGATGATCGGGTACGCCTCGAAGGAGCGCCACGAGTAGAGCACCTCGTCACCGGGCAGGCAGGTGGCCCGCACCAGGTGCTCGGCGAGCGCCACCGAACCGCAGCCGGTGGCGATCCGGTCGGCGTCCACGCCGTACCGCTGGGCCAGCGCGTCACGCAGCGCGACAACGCCCATGTCCGGGTAGCGGTGCGACGTGGTGATCGCCTCGGTGACAGCCTCCACGACGCCGGGCAGCGGCCCGTACGGCACCTCGTTGCTGGCCAGCTTGATGGCCTCCGGCAGGCCCAACTCGCGGGCCAGGTCGGCAGGGCTGCGTCCCGGCACGTAGCTGGGCAGCGCGTCCAGGTCGGCGCGGGTCAGCCGCAGCGCCGGCTGGTGACGTCCGGAGTCGGTCATGGGGTGTCTCCCGGGGGCTGGTTGCGGTCGTTCGAGGGGGCGGAATCGGGGCGGTTGGGGACTTCGACGACCACCGTCTGCGCGCGCTTGTCGTGCAGCGCCTGGCGCAGGTGGGGGTCGAAGAGCGGGGAGAGCGCGTCGAGTAGTTGCAACACCAGGCCGAGCCCGACGCAGTACCAGAGCAGAGTCGGCAGGCCCAGCGTGCTCCACCGGCTCAGCGCCCGGCGGACGCCCAGCGGCTGGTCGGCGGCCATCGGCACCGCCCGGATCCGCATCACCCTCTTGCCGATGGTCTGCCCACCGGCGGCCATGGCGGGCACCTCGTACGCCAGCCAGAGCGCGGTGGCGATCAGCAGGATCGCCACCAACAGCGAGTTGGCCTGTTCACTGGGCAGCGGCAGGCCGTCGGCGGAGGTGTCGCCGCGCGCCGCCCGCCGGAAGACCTCCTGCCAGTACGGCGCCCACTCCTGCGCCCAGCGCCAGACGAACCAGCCGTTGACGACCACGTTCAGTGCGAAGACGAGGCCGAAGTCGATCAGTCGGGCGACGAGTCTACGGCCGTAACCGGCCAGCCTGAGGCCGTGTGGTCGCGGCTCGGGCGGTCGTCCGGGCCAGCCGGGGTGGCCGGGCGGTGGCGCCCACCCGGGCGGGCCAGCCTGTGGTCCCCAGCCGGGCGGGCCGGTCTGCGGACCCCACCCGGGCGGGCCGCCCTGTGGTCCCCACCCGGGGCCGTGGCCCGGTTGCGGGCCGTACCCCGGGGGTGGGCCCGGGTGCGGCGGCCAGCCCGGCGGGGCGGTCACCGCGTCGGGGGTCGCCGACGCTGCAGGCGCGGCCGGGGTGACCGGCACGGGCGGTGGCTCGGGCGGCGGCGGGCCGTCCGGCGGGGTCGCGTCGACGGGAATGGGCGCACCGAGCCAACCCTCACCGTCCCAGTAACGCCGGGTCTCGGTGTCGGCAGGGTCGACGTACCAGCCAGGCTGAACGCTCACGCCATCGCTCCGCTTCGCTGCCTGCTGGTTCGCTCACTGCGCTCGCTCACGAAGACACCTTAACGACGACCGTCCCGGCGAACTCGGCACGGAGGTGGCGCGGGGCGTACCCGTGGGGGTGTGGTCCGGGCTGCGGCGCGACGCCGCCGGTGGTGGTGGGTCGGGGCCCACCGACCGGCGGCGTCGGGTACGACGGAGGTTGCGTCACGCTCGCAAGTGTTACAGGTTGCCGCGGGCTTCCTGCTCCCGCTCGATGGCCTGGAAGAGCGCCTTGAAGTTGCCCTTGCCGAAGCCCAGCGAGCCGTGCCGCTCGATCAGCTCGAAGAAGACAGTGGGGCGGTCCTGCACCGGCTTGGTGAAGATCTGGAGCAGGTAGCCGTCCTCGTCCCGGTCGACCAGGATCTTGCGGGCCTTCAACTCCTCGATCGGCACCCGCACGTTGCCGATCCGCTCGCGCAGCTCCGGGTCGTCGTAGTACGAGTCCGGGGTGTCGAGGAACTCCAGACCGGCCGCGCGCATCGCGTCGACGCTGGCGAGGATGTCGTTGGTGGCGACGGCGATGTGCTGCGCGCCCGGGCCCTGGTAGAACTCCAGGTACTCGTCGATCTGGGACTTCTTGCGGGCGATCGCCGGCTCGTTGAGCGGGAACTTCACCTTGCGGGTGCCGTTCGCCACGACCTTGCTCATCAGCGCCGAGTAGTCGGTGGCGATGTCGTCGCCGATGAACTCCGCCATGTTGGAGAAGCCCATCACCCGCTTGTAGAACTCGACCCACTCGTCCATCCGGCCCAGCTCCACGTTGCCGACCACGTGGTCGACGGCCTGGAAGAAGCGCTTCGGCTGGATGCCGGCATCGATCATCGGCTGCCGGTCCACGATCGGGCCCCGGGCCACGAAGCCGGGCAGGAACGGGCCGGTGTAGCGGGACCGGTCGACCAGGGTGTGCCGGGTGTCGCCGTACGCGGCGATGGCGGCCATCCGGACGGTGCCGTGCTCGTCGCTCACCTCGTGCGGCTCGACGACGCTGGCGGCGCCCTGGGCGATGGCGTGCGCGTACGCGGCGTCCACGTTCGGCACCTCCAGCGCGATGTCGCTGATGCCGTCGCTGTGCCGGGCCACGTGCTCGGCGCCGTCGGCGTCCGGGCGCACCACGCCGGTCAGCACGAACCGGGCCGAGCCGCTGGTCAGCACGTACTGGGCGTGGTCCCGGTAACCCTGCTCCGGGCCGCGGTACGCCACGCACGTCATGCCGAAGGCGGTGGAGTAGTAGTGGGCTGCCTGCTTGGCGTTGCCGACCAGGAAGTGCACGTGGTCGAGGCCCCGGACCGGGAACGGGTCGTGGCTGATGTCGTGGTCGACAGCGCCGACGAGCCGGTCGATGTCGACGTCCTCGGTCGACTGGGGTCGGTCGATCGCCTGGGTCATGGTGGGCTCCCTCGCGTACCGGCCGGCCTTTTGGGCCGCCGTGGTCGGTTCTTGTGGCGAGGATCGCTGGCCCGATGTCGGGTGGGCAACTGTTGCCAGAAATGCTGGTCAGGTTGCACATTCGGTATGGTCTTCACTCATGAATGGTGAGCAGAATGTACAGCTCGACGCGCTCGACGTGCGCTTGATCGAACTGCTCGCCGAGGAGCCGCGGATCGGGGTGCTGGAGTGCTCCCGGCGGCTGGGGGTGGCCCGGGGCACCGTGCAGGCCCGGCTGGACAAGCTCGTCGAGCGGCGGGTCATCGAGGGCTTCGGCCCCGAGATCGCGCCGGCCGCGATCGGATTCGGGGTGACCAGCTTCGTCACCCTGGAGATCAGTCAGCGGCACGGCCACGACCCGGTCACCGCTCACCTCGCCGCCATCCCCGAGGTGCTGGAGGCGCACACCATCACCGGCTCCAGCGACCTGCTCTGCCGGATCGTGGCCCGCTCCAACACGGACCTGCAACGGGTCATCGACCAGATCGTCTCGTCCGCGGGCATCACCCGGGCCTCCACGATCATCGCGTTGGCCGAGCAGATTTCCTACCGCACGCTTCCGTTGGTACGCAGCGCTGTGCGGGCCGAGGGAAAGGTGCTGTAACACCTCCGAGCCCAGAAAGCGCGGCGACACGGCGACGCGGGCGTACGGAAGATCCGTGATCGTGGCTACGGTGTGCGGTGTGGCGAAGGGGAGCGTACGCGGTGGGCTGCTGCTCGGCCTCGCCGTGGTCGTCGCGCTCGCCGCGACCGGCGTGTGGAACCCGTTCCCCGGCCTGTGGGACTGGGTGGACCGCAGCGAGCCCATCTCCGAGCCCGACGTGGTCTGGCAGCAACGGGTCGGCGGCACGCCGCGCAGCGTGACAATCGCCGGCGACACCGTCGTGGTCGAGCAGCGCACCCGGGTCGAGGCGCGCAGTCTGGCCACCGGCGCCCAGCTCTGGGAACGCAAGGCGGACTGGGCGGCGGTCGCCGGCGGCGACCGCGACCCGGTCGTGGCCGTGGGCAAGCTCCTGGTCAAGGGGTACGAGCTACTCGACCCGACGACCGGGGTGACCCGGCGACGTGACGACGACGCGGTGGCCGTCTGGACGTACCGCAACATGCTCCTCGACGCCCGCTGCACCGACGCCACCGACTGCACCCTGAGCGCCTGGGACCCGCGTGGCACCGCGCCGCTCTGGACGGCCTTCCTGCCCGGGGTGCACAGCGGCCTGCTCGCCGACAACCCGGGTCTGCGCGGCACCCGCCGGCTCACCGCCAACCGGATCGACGACGGGGTGGCCGGGGCCGAGGCCGCGCCACCGCTGCTCGGTTTCCCGGTCGACGGTCGGGTCCACGTGGTCGACACCGCCACCGGCCGGGTGTTGCAGAACGTCGAGCCGGCCCGGGACGAGCGGCTCTCCGTGGTGGGCGGTCGACTGCTGCGGATCGCCGCCCGATCCCAGGACGGCACCTGCTACTTCTCCATCTCCGCACGGGACTCGGCGACCGGGCAGGAGGCCTGGCGGCAGGCAGGCGTCAACCTGCGTACCGCTGACTCCGCCGGGTGCGTGCAACGCGAGGACCCGCAGGGCGCGCGGAACGTGCTGATCGGCGTCGCGCCGGACGGCCGGGAGGCAGTCATCGACGGGTACGACGGTCGGCTGCTCTGGGTCGGCCCGTCGGGCACCAAGTTGATCGCGGTGGACGACCGTTCGGCGGTGTTCCGGGCCGCCGACAAGCGTTCCGTGGTCGCCCGTGAGCTGGGCACCGAGAAGGTGCTCTGGACGCGACAGGCCAGCGGCAAGGCCGGGGCCGCGCTCACCCCGTACGCGGTGGTGGTGGCCGATGAGAAGCCGTCCCGGCTGGCGGCACTGGACCCGCGCACCGGCCGCGAGTTGGCCGCCCTGCGCACCTCGGCGAACGCGCTCGCCGTCGGGTCACAGGGCATGATCATTGGCGAGGGGCGGGAGATCGGTTACGTCCGCTTCGGCGCGTCCGGGAACTCACCCACCCGACCGCCCGGCGACGGTGGGAATCCCGGGCCGGGCGGCCCCGGCCCCGCCAGCCCCGGCCCCGGCGGGCCGAACAACGGCGACTGCGGGCCCAAGGGGGAACTCTGCCCCGAACCGGGCGGCGGCAAGGACGGCTGAGTCGGCGGCTCGCCCGATGATCCGGACGGCGGCCGGGCCCCGCGCGCCTGGTGGATGAGAGCGGCGTCCCAGGACCCGCCCGGCGGGTGGGAGTGATCGACCGGTCTGCCCTAGGCTTGCCGCTCATGAGCAGTGCCGCCGCATTCTCGTACGCCCCCCTGCTGCCGACCGGCCCCGACCAGACGGACTATCGCCTGGTCACCGACGAGGGCGTGGACGTCGTACACGGCCCGGGAGGCCGCCGTTTCCTCACCGTGGAGCCGGCCGCGCTCACCGCGCTGACCGCCGAGGCGATGCACGACATCGCGCACTTCCTGCGCCCCGCGCACCTGGCGCAGCTCCGGGCGATAATCGACGACCCGGCCGCCTCGCCGAACGACCGGTTCGTCGCGCTGGATCTGCTGCGCAACGCCAACATCGCCGCCGGCGGTGTCCTGCCCATGTGCCAGGACACCGGCACCGCCATCGTGATGGGCAAACGCGGCCGGCACGTGCTGACCGACGGCGCCGACGCCGAGGCCATCTCCCGGGGCGTCTACCAGGCGTACACCAAGCTCAACCTGCGCTACTCCCAGCTCGCCCCGCTGACCATGTGGGACGAGCGGAACACCGGCAGCAACCTCCCCGCCCAGGTGGACCTGTACGCCGAGGACCCCGACGGGCACCCCGACGCGTACAAGTTCCTGTTCATGGCCAAGGGCGGTGGTTCGGCCAACAAGTCGTACCTCTACCAGGAGACGAAGGCGCTGCTCAACCCCACGCGGATGATGCAGTTCCTGGAGGAGAAGCTGCGGCTGATCGGCACCGCCGCCTGCCCGCCGTACCACCTGGCCATCGTCATCGGCGGCACCTCCGCCGAGTACGCGCTGAAGACCGCCAAGTACGCCAGCGCCAAGTACCTCGACGCGCTGCCGACCTCGGGCTCGATGAGCGCGCACGGCTTCCGTGACCTGGAGCTGGAGGCGGAGGTGCTGGAGCTGACCCGCAACTTCGGCATCGGCGCGCAGTTCGGTGGGCGTTACTTCTGCCACGACGTGCGGGTGGTCCGGTTGCCTCGGCACGGCGCGTCCTGCCCGGTGGCGATCGCCGTCTCCTGCTCGGCGGACCGCCAGGCCGTCGCGAAGATCACCCCGTCGGGTGTGTGGCTGGAGCGCCTCGAAACCGACCCGGCGCGGTTCCTGCCCGACGTCACCGACGATTCGCTCGACGCCGAGCTGGTCGTCCGGGTCGACCTGAACAGGCCGATGGACGAGATCCGCGCGGAGCTGTCGAAGTACCCGGTGAAGACCCGCCTATCGCTCTCCGGGCCGCTCGTGGTCGCACGGGACATCGCGCACGCCAAGATCGCCGAGCGGTTGGACGCCGGTGAGCCGATGCCGCAGTACCTGCGGGACCACGCGGTCTACTACGCCGGCCCGGCGAAGACCCCCGAGGGGTACGCGTCCGGCTCGTTCGGCCCGACCACCGCCGGCCGGATGGACGCCTACGTGGAGAAGTTCCAGGCCGCCGGTGGCTCGCAGGTGATGCTGGCCAAGGGCAACCGTTCCCGTCAGGTGACCCGTTCCTGCCAGCAGCACGGAGGCTTCTACCTCGGCTCGATCGGCGGCCCCGCCGCCCGGCTCGCGCAGGACTGCATCAAGCACGTCGAGGTCCTGGAGTACGCGGAGCTGGGCATGGAGGCGGTCTGGAAGATCGAAGTCGAGGACTTCCCCGCCTTCATCGTCGTCGACGACAAGGGCAACGACTTCTTCGCCGAGGTCACCAAGCCGGTGCTCACCGTCGGCCGCCGCTGACCGACCGCTACGCGAACGGGCGCCGGGCGAACTCGCCCGGCGCCCGTCTGTCGCCCGTGTTCTACCGACAATCGGTACGCCCGCCCCGCTGGGGTGGGACGGGCGCACCGCCCCCGTCGGATGCCGTCACCGACAACCCGAAGCGAGTCTGCTGCGCATCGCTGTCGATCCACTCTCAGATCACTCTCGCCTGATCGGGGCGATCTGTCACCACGGGACTACGCTGCTGGAAGTTGCAGCACTGACGCGGGAGAGCAGATGCGGTTCGGGATCCTGGGGCCTCTGCGGGTGGGCGGTGGCGAGTCCACAGTCACCGCGGGACGCGACCGGATCGTGCTCGCCATGCTGCTGTTGCGGGCCGGCCGGCTGGTGCCGGTCGACGAACTCGTCGACGCGGTGTGGGAGGACCGCCCGCCGGCCACCGCCCGCGCGCAGTTGCAGACCTGCGTGTCGCGGCTGCGCCGCCGGTTCACCGAACTCGGGCTGGCGCCTGAGCTGATCGTCACCGACCCGGCCGGGTACGGACTGCGTACCGCACCGAACGACCTGGACGCCGAGATCTTCAACCGCCGCGTGGAGGCGGCCCGTGCCCAGGTCGTCGCCGGCCGGCTGGCCGAGGCGCGTACGGAGTTCCGCGCCGCGCTGGCACTGTGGCGGGGGCCGACACTCGGTGGCATCGCGAGCCGGAGCGTCCGCCGTCGCGCCCAGGCGCTCGACGAGCAACGCCTCACCACGTTGGAGGAGTGCGTCGACGTCGAACTGCGCCTCGGTCAGGCAGCTGAGCTGATCGAGGAGCTGGCGGAGAGTGTCGACCGGAATCCGTTGCGGGAGCGGCTGCGACGTCAGCTGATGCTGGCGTTGTCCTCCGTCGGGCGGCAGGCCGACGCACTCGCCGTCTACCGCGAGGGCCGGCGGACGTACGCCGAGGAGTTGGGCATCGAACCGGGTGCGGAGCTGCAGGAGCTGCACCAACGGGTGCTCGCCGGGGACCTGGCTCTGGCTGGTCGGCCAGCCCCACCCGTCGGCGCGGTTCGTTCCCTGCCCCGGGCGATCGGTGACTTCATCGGCCGGCAGGAGACGGTGGCCCGCCTGGTCAAGGAGATCGAGGAGGACGGCATCCGGATCCAGGTGGTCGATGGGATGCCGGGGAGCGGCAAAACCACCCTCGCCGTACACGTCGCTACCGCGCTCGCGGACCGCTATCCCGACGCCCAGCTCTTCATCGACCTGCACGGGCACAGCGAACGCCGACCGCTGACAACGGCAACGGCCGTGGCGGCCCTCCTGCGGCAGCTCGGTGTGCCGGCGGAGCGGGTGCCGGAGAACCTGGACGACCGGTTGGCGCTCTGGCGGATCGAGCTGGCCGGCCGCCGTGCGTTGGTGGTCCTCGACAACGCGGCCAGCGCCGACCAGGTGGCGCCGTTGCTGCCCAACGGCGCGCAGAGCCTGGTCCTCATCACCAGTCGCCGTCGGCTGATCGGGGTCGACGAGGGCCGGCCGTCGTCGTTGCCGGTCCTCGACGCCGACGAGGCGATCGAGCTGCTCGGCCGGGTGGCCGGGATGGAGAGGATCGCCGCCGAGCCGGAAGCGGCGGCCGAGGTGGCGCGTCGCTGCGGCCACCTGCCGCTCGCCATCCGGCTGGCTGGCGCGCGGTTGGCGCACCGGCCGCGCTGGCGGGTCGCCGACCTCGCCGAGCGGCTGGTCGCCGGGGCGGGCCCGCTGGCCGAGCTGACCGCCGGGCAGCGCTCGGTGGGGCAGGCGTTCGCCTTGTCGTACGCGCAGGTCTCACCGTCGGCGCAGCGGCTGTTTCCGCTGCTCGGCCTGTACCCGGCCGGGCGCTTCGACAGCCGGGTGGCCGCCGCCCTCGTCGACCTGCCCCTGGCCGACACCCAGGACGAGTTGGACGAGTTGGTCGACGCGCATCTGGTGGAGGAGGTGCAGCCGGGTCGGTACCGGTTGCACGATCTGCTCCGCGAGTACGCTCGGCTGCTGCTCGCCGGCCCGGAGCGGCAGGCGGAGCGACACGCCGCCGCGGAGCGGCTGTTGGATCATCACCTGTCGGTCACCTTGGCGATCGCCCGGACGGTCGAGGCGGCAGGCAGCCGTCGCAACATTCCCGAGCGCGCCCCCGGTCGGCCTGACCTGTTGGCTGTTCCGGTGGCCGAGGGGCGGGCGTGGTTCGAGGAGAACCACGTAGCGCTCACCGCCCTGGTCCGGATGGCGGAGGAGGAGAGCTTCCATGTTCAGTGCTGGCAGCTGGCCAGGGCCTGCTGGCGACTCAACTTCGAGGGCGGGCACCTCGACGAGCTGATCGAAACCCACACGATCGGGCTCCGGGTCGCCGAGCGGCTGGGCGACGAGGCGGCCTACGCCACCATGTTGAACTACCTCTCGTCGGCGTACTTCCGGTTGGCCCGCTTTCCGGAGGCGATCAGCGCGATGGAGGTGGCGCTCACGGTGCGCCGCCGGCTCGGGCTACGTGGCGACATGCTCAGCACGCTGTGGAACCTTGGTGTCTCCTACGCCGCGAACGGTGACCAGCGGCTGGGTAAGGCGAAGTTCGACGAGGCTCTCGCCATGATCCGGGGATCGTTCGATGTCCATGCGCTGACCAATCTGTTGAACAACATGTCCTACGCGTTGATCGCCTGGGGCCGGTACGACGAGTCGCTACGCCTGGCCCGGCTGCACCTCCTGGCGGCCCGGCAGGCGAAGGACCCCCGGCAGACCGACAACGCGATAGGGCACCTCGCCATGGTCCGGCACCGGATGGGTGACCTGGGCCCCGCCCGTCGTCTGCTGCGGACGGCGTTGTATCTCAAACGCCGGGCCGGCAACCGATTCGGCGAGGGGGAGGTGCTCAACGAGATCGGTGTGATGGAGCGTGTCGCCGGCGAACCGGAGCGTGCCGCATCCCTGCACCGGGAGGCGCTGGTGGCAATGGTGGACGCCGGCGACCGGATCGGTCAGTGTGCCTCCCGGAACCTGCTGGCCCGGGCGATGATGGAGCAGGGTGACGCCGTCAGCGCGCTCGACCTGCACCGCCGGGTGCTCGCCGACGCCAGCCGGCTCGCCGCCCGCTACGAGAAGGCCCGGGCGTTGGAGGGCATCGCCCGGTGCGTCCTGGCCACGGATCCGACGGCGGCCCGCGCGCACCTGGAGCAGGCGCTGGCGTTGTTCCGGGAGGTCGAGTCGCCGGACCGGCACGAGGTGGAAGCGTTGCTCACCGAGTTGGGCTGACGGATCATCTGCGAGTCGGCCACGAGCGCGGCAGGATGGTACGCGTGACGACTCCAGAGGCGACCGGTTACCGCATCGAACGCGACTCGATGGGCGAGGTGGAGGTGCCCGCCGAGGCGCTGTGGCGGGCACAGACCCAGCGTGCGGTGCAAAACTTCCCGATCTCCGGCCGGGGCATCGAGCCGGCCCACATCAAGGCTCTCGCCCAGATCAAGGGCGCGGCGGCCGAGGTCAACGGCGAGCTGGGCGTGATCGACGCCAACGTGGCCGCCGCCATCGTGGCCGCCGCCGCGCACGTGGCCGACGGTGGTTACGACGACCAGTTCCCGGTGGACGTGTTCCAGACCGGCTCTGGCACGTCGTCAAACATGAACACCAACGAGGTGCTCGCCACCTTGGCGAGCCGTGAACTGGGCTCGTCGGTGCACCCGAACGACCACGTCAACGCCTCGCAGTCCAGCAACGACGTCTTTCCATCGTCGATCCACCTGGCCGCTACCCAGTTCATCGTGGAGGACCTGCTGCCGTCGCTGGCGCACCTAGCTGCCGCGTTGGAAGGCAAGGCGGCGGAGTTCGAGACGGTGGTCAAGGCGGGGCGTACGCACCTGATGGACGCCACGCCGGTCACTCTCGGCCAGGAGTTCGGCGGGTACGCCGCCCAGGTCCGCTACGGAATCGAACGGCTGGAGGGCGCGCTGCCCCGGCTGGCCGAGCTGCCGTTGGGCGGCACCGCCGTGGGCACCGGGATCAACACCCCGCTCGGCTTCGCCGCCGCCGTGATCGACAAGCTGCGCGAGTCGACCGGGTTGCCGCTGTCCGAGGCGCGCAACCACTTCGAGGCGCAGGGCGCGCGGGACGCCCTGGTGGAGACGTCGGGGCAACTGCGGACCATCGCCGTGGGCCTCTACAAGATCGCCAACGACATCCGCTGGATGGGTTCCGGCCCCCGCGCCGGTCTGCGTGAGCTGCGCATCCCCGACCTTCAGCCCGGCTCGTCGATCATGCCGGGCAAGGTCAACCCGGTGGTCGCGGAGGCGATGCGGCAGGTCTGCGCCCAGGTGATCGGCAACGACGCGACGGTCGGGTTCGCCGGCTCGCAGGGTGACTTCGAGCTGAACGTGATGCTCCCCGTGATGGGCCGCAACCTGTTGGAGTCGATCCGCCTGCTCTCCGCGGTGAGCAGGCTGTTCGCCGACCGCCTGGTGGTCGGCCTGGTCGCGGACGCCGAGGTCTGCCTGGCGTACGCGGAGGGCTCACCGTCGATCGTCACCCCACTCAACCGCTACCTGGGGTACGACGAGGCCGCGTCGATCGCCAAGGAGGCGCTGGCCAAGCAGACCTCGATCCGCGAGGTGGTGATCGCTAGGGGGCACGTCGACTCGGGCAAGCTCACCGACACCCAGCTCGACGAGACGTTGGACCTGCTCCGGATGACCCATCCCTGAGTCGGCCTCGCCCTGCCCTGCCCCGCCCCGCCCTGCCTCGCCCTGCCCTGCCTCGCCCTGCCCTGCCTCGCCCTGCCCCGCCTGGTCAGGGCAGGTGCCGTGGTCTGGCCCAGCCGAGGAAGCGGGTGAAGAGCGTCGCTGGGTCCGGGCCATCGTGCGGGTTGAGCCGGTACAGGTCGGCGGCTGCCTCATGCAGGACCGTGCACAGGTAGACGCTCAAACCGATCCGGTCGTGCGCGTACTCCCGGCGGAGACTCAGTCGGGCGACCGGGCACGGCCACGGCGCGGCGCAGACCCGGCAGAGCCAGAGCGGGCGCAGCGGCAGGTGCGGTCGATTCGGTGTGGTCGCGCGGTCGGGCAGGGTGGTCCGGGACATGGTGTTGCGGTCCTTTCGAGCTGACTCGTTTGTGGCATCACCCCGTGCCCGTGCCCTCCCGCGCGCCCCCGCGCCCCCGCGTGCCTTGCCCCCCCGCGTGCCTCGCGCCCCTGCGCCCGCGCGCCCCGCGTCCCCGCGCCCCCCGCGTGCCTTGCGCCCCTGCGCCCGCGCGCCCCGCGTCC
>NZ_JBAKHR010000014.1:0-69263 GCF_036902955.1 Micromonospora sp. CPCC 205558 | reverse complement strand
CGACTCGTGGCGTGGCTCCGACAACGCCCTGCTCTTCGACTGCAACGGCAACAAGAAGGCGGCGTACACGAACGTCCTGAACGCCCTCAACGCCGGCACGGGTATCCCGACCACCCCGCCGCCGACGTCCCCTCCGCCCACCGACCCGCCGCCCACCACCCCGCCGCCCACCACGGGTGGTTGCTCGGCGTCGGTGTCCCTGAACTCGTGGACCGGCGGGTTCGTGGCCAACGTGAAGGTGACCGCCGGTTCCGCCGGCACGAGCGGGTGGACCGTCACCCTCACCCTCGCGAGCGGCGCCGCTGTCACCAACACCTGGAGTGCGACGGCCAGCGGGTCCACCGGCACGGTGCGGTTCGCCAACGTGGACTACAACGGCCGGCTCGGCGGCGGCCAGGTCGCCGAGTTCGGCTTCCAGGGCACCGGTAACGGGGCTGGCATGACGCCGACCTGCACCGCCTCCTGACAACGACCGACTGAGCGCACACGCCGGCCGGTGTGTGGGACCGATCCTGGTCCTGCACACCGGCCGACGTGTCGCGACGAACAGATCGATCAGGAGTACGGAAGCCGCAGCACCGACTGGTTACCGATGCCCACCGTGCTCGGGTTGTTGCCGATCGCCGACCACACCTCCACCCGGACCGTGCCGTTGCTCAGCGCGCCCAACGTGCCGGTGGCCGAGGCCAGGCCGGCGTTCTGGGTGTAGTGCTCGTAGCCGGGGACCGGGTCGGTGGCGAAGTAGCGCAGCGTCTCCACCCGCTCCCAACTGCCGTTGCCCGTGAGGTCGTAGGAGATCCGCACCTGCACGCCGTTGCCGACCGCCGTTCCGGCGTCCACGAACAGGTCGAACGTGGTCTGCCCACCGGAGTAGGCGAGGTTGAGGCCGGTCGCCGCGAAGACCTGGGCGTTGGTGGGCGTACCGTCGTGGTTGCCGTTCGCCGCCGCGACCGTCGTCGTGGCCGCGCTACCGGCGGCGCCCAACCCACCCCCGGGCAGCAGGTAGCGGGTCGGCCCGCCGGTGGACGGCGGCGGGGTGGTCGTCGGCGGGGGATCGGTCGGCGGCGGCGTCGTAGTCGGCGGGACGCCGCCGGCCGCGTTGCCGCCACTCCAGGTGTACGCCCCGGTGGTGGCCGTCTTACCGGCTCCCACGGTGAGGGCCGTGCCGTTGGAGAACGTCACGGTGATCGGTGTCGCCGTCGGGTTCGACGCCACGTAGGTGCGGGCCCCGTTGCGGGAGAAGACCGCGGAGAGTGGATGGTTGCCGGTCACCGTCGTGTCGACGGTGCCGAGGGCGGCGAGGTTGCGAATCCAGTGGAACGTGTGTGCTCGGCTCTCGCCCTCCTCCGGGGTGTAGCCGGGGTTCGCGCGCAGGTTCGCCAGCGCCGCGTCGGCGTCCCCGAGGGCCTGGAACTGCCAGAGGATGTCCTGCCACACCGTCGGTTGTCCGCCGTTGTTGCGGACCAGTTCGGCGTAGTTCGTCCGCACGTACGCCGGGTTGTTGCCCAGGTAGAGGTGGCCTCCGGTGACCGGGAGCAGGTTGATGCCCTGGATCATCTCCGGCTCGGCGCTGAACCAGGTGGCGTACGCGCCGCCGTCGCCCCAGACCATGCCTACGGTCGAGTGACCGAACGCGCTGGGGAAGTTCTGGTCGCTGACGTCGAACCAGTACTCCTGGATGGCCGCGGCCTGCGTGGTGTAGAGGAAGACGCCCGCGTCGCGGACGGCGGTGTCGCCTGTCGTCTGCCCCCACTGGATCAGGGCGCTGGCGAAGTTCATCCCCTCCGACGAGGACTCCTGGTTGTTGCCCGAGCCGAAGGAGCCGTGCCCGGACGCCCAGTCGTGACCGGCGTAGATGTCGAAGTCACGCAGGTACGGAAATTGGGTGTCGCCGCGGCGGTAGTTGTTGGCGTCCCGGATCAGCAGGTCGACCATGCCGCCGTAGCGGCTGGTCGCCGCCCACGTCGGGTCGAACTTCGCCAGGGTCGCGGCGGCGGCGATGTAGTAGCCGTAGTGGAAGTGGTGGTCGTTGAGCTCCTGGTCGGACCCGTACGACGCCGGGTAGCCGATCATGGTGCCCCAGTTGTTGTCGTAGTAGAAGACCCGGCTGGTCTTGCCGCTGGAAGCGGTGAACCAGTCGGTGAGCGTGCTGCGGATCGCGTTCAGCGCGCTGTCGCGCGTCGTGACGTCGTTGACCTGGTCGGCGATCTCGGCGATCCGCGCGGCTCGGCCGAGCCCCTTACCGGTCCAGTAGGTGTCGTTGCCGCGTTGGTCCATCGGGTTGGCGCGGACGGCGGCCAGCTGGCTGGTGAGTGTCGCCAGGTCGGCACCGCTGCCGTCACCGACGGCCGGCAACTCCGGCAGGATGCCCTGGAACTTCATGGCGGTGCGGAACTGGTTGACGCCGGTGAGCACCTTCATCCGGCCGCGCGCCGACGGGTAGGTCGGCGTGATCGCGGTGGAGCCGCTCAGCGACTTCCACTGGTGCGGGTAGAGGCTGACCACGGTCTGCGTGACGGACCCCTCCCGGGCGGTCGTGGTGAACGCGTACGTGGTGGTCAGGCCGCTGGTAGCGGGGTTGTAGGCGTACGACACCTGGGTGCCGGTGACGTGGGCGTGCGCGTACTGGCCGTAGGTCGCGGCCAGGCTGGCCCGCTCGGTCGCGCTCGACGTCGGCGGCAGGAGGGCGACGGAGAAGTAGCCCCGACCGGCCAGGGTGGACGTGATCCGGCCGGACGCCACGGTCCAGCTCGCGCCGCTCGGGGCGTACCCGACGTAGTCGTGGCCGTTGACCCGGAAGCCGATGGTGGCGCCGCTGTTGGACCAGACGTCGGGGGAGCCCGGGGTGCTGATCTGCGCGTTGCCGCCGGTGGTCTGGAAGTACGCGAACGGCAGACCGTGGCCGATGGTCGCGCGCATGGTGCGTGTGCCGTCGCTCCAGTGTGGGCTGACCGTCCAGTCCGTCCAGCCGTCGACCTTGACCAGGGGTGCGGCGAGCCCGGCGACACCTACCCGGATGTCCTGCACGTACGGGTAGTGGAACTCGCCGACGCCGGTGGCGGTGCCGCTGATGGACGGCGTGGAGTTGGCGGAGAACCCGAGCCCGTCGCCGAAGGTGTCGTACGAGATCGGGTGGGCGTGCAGCGGCTCGCTGAACGAACAGTCGGTGCGCTTCCACAGCAGCGAGGACCACCAGTCGTTGGTGGGTATCGGCCCGGTCGGCGCGTTGGCGGTGGCGAACTGGCGGGGGTTGCTGGACATCGCGCCGCAGCCGCTGGGGAGCGGGCCGACCGGGGTGGTCGTGTAGCTGCCGGCGCCGACGGGTGCGGCCTCGGCCGCGTCGGTGACTCCGATGGCGAGGCCGCCGACGGCCAGGGCCAGCGCGGTGGCGGCGGCCAGGGCCCATCGGCGGTGGGGGACGGGAGGTTTCATCGTGCCTCCATCGCGCGCGCCGGTTGCGGATCTTGCCGGGTCCGGCGCGTTGCGTCTGAATTGGGGGGAAGGTCAGGTGAGAGAGCGCTCTCTCGGCCACGGTAGTGGAGCACCGAGATTCACGTCAATGTGTCAAACCCGTTGCGTGCTGATGTCGCTATTTGCCGGCGCCCGCACTGTCGCTCAGCAACGAGTCCGGCACGCGCATCCGCCACGCGTCGGTCACCAGCTCGGTCAGCCGGTCGAGGTCGACGGCCGCCAGGCGCAGCATCACCAGGGGCAGGCCGTCGTAGCCGGGCGTGGTGAAGAAGACCTCGGGCTCCCCGAGCAGGAGAGCCTGCTTCTCGGCCTCGTCGCCGACATACAGCACCGCGACGTCGAGCCGGATCACCCGCGGCTTGCCCGCTATCCGCTCCGGATAGGACCAGACGAAGCCCTTGTCGGCCACCCGGAAGTCGAAACCGTCACTGGCGATCTCCACGGTGTGCGGCAGGGCCAGCGCCACCCGGCGCACGTCGTCGGCGTCAGCCATCGAACCCCCTCGCGCCGACCACCATCCGCATGCGCAGAGACTACTCGGTGGGCAGCTCGACGGCCGTGGCGCCGACAATCGCCCGTTCGCCGTTCTCCTGGACATAGCCGACCACGCTGGCGTTGCGCGGATCGAAACCAGACGGTGTCGCCAGCTCCACCTGCCCCTGCTCGGCGTCCAGGCCCACCGTCCCGAAGGCGCGTACGACGTTGTCCTGCCGCAGCGTCCGTCCGGCGTTCTCGCCCCGGGCGATCTCGCTGACCAGGCCCCGTTCCACGACCGCCACGTTCAACACCGCGCGCCCCGGCGGCCGTTCGGTCCGGTAGTCCACCACCACCCGGTCTCCGCCGAGATCGGCGATGGAGAGCGCCAGTGGGGTGGCGGTCGCTGTCGAGGCCGTGGCGGACATGATCGTGCTGGCCGCCCGGCGGCGATCGGAACCGACGAACTCGTCGGTGCCGTTGACGACCATCTGCGGGGTGTACAGACCTCTGGTGCCGAACGCGCGGGCGTACGCCTCCTGGCGCGCGGTGTACGCCGGGTTCGCGAACTGGTCGGGCCACCCCAGGTCGTCCCAGTAGTCGACGTGGAACCCGAGGGCGAAGACGTTCTGTCCGTGAGCGCGGGCGTCGCGTTCGATCTCGCTCAGCAACTCCTCAGCGGGTGGGCAACTGTTGCAGCCCTGGGACGTGAACATCTCGACGACGGCGAAGCCGCCGTCCGTCGATGCATTCGTCATGGTGGCGTGTCTCCTCCCACGATGTGCCCGGCGGCGTGGTGTTCCCGTTTCGGCCGCAACAATGCGCGTTGGGTCACCTCCCCTGCCGCCTCGCTGTGGGCGCCGCCGGCTGGGTGGTTGGATGGTCGGGTGCAGTTCACCGTGACAGACGCGCCGACGCGGGAGCGTTTCGAGGCGCGTGACGAGGCGGGCGCGGTCGCCGGGTTCGTCACCTACCAGCTGACCGGCTCGATCATCGCCTATACCCACACCGAGGTCGATCCGGCGTACGAGGGTAGGGGTGTCGGGTCGACGCTGGCGCGGGCCGTGATGGACGACGCGCGCAGCAAGCGCCGGACCGTCGTGCCGATCTGCCCGTTCCTCGCCGACTGGCTGGTCAAGCACCCGGAGTACGAGGGCATCGTGGTCCGGACCACTCGCAAGATCAAATAAGCGCGGGCGCGTGCGTGACTCCGGCGGCCGACGCACCGCCTGAGCCCGCCCTCCGCAGCCCTGTCGGGAGACACCAACGATGACAGTTTCCACGTTCCGTGCCCTGCACCACGACCGTGCGGTCGGCGACCCGCTCGTCCTGCCGGGACCCTGGGACGCGGGCAGCGCCCGGGTGCTGGCCGACGCCGGCTACCCGGCGCTCGCGATCCCGAGCGCCGGTGTCGCCGCCTCGCTCGGCTACGAGGACGGCGCGACCCCGCCGGACGAGATGTTCGCGGCGGTCGCGCGCATCGTCCGAGCGGTGTCCGTTCCCGTGTCCGCTGACGTCGAAGGCGGTTATGGCCTCGCCCCTCGCGAGTTGGTCGGGCGGCTGTTGGAGGCCGGCGCCGTCGGCTGCAACCTGGAGGACTCGGACGGGCCCGCCGCACTGAAGGACCCGCGGCGGCAGGCGGACTGGCTGGCCGAGGTGCGCGCGGAGGCGGGAGAGGCTCTCTTCATCAACGCACGCGTCGACACGTTCTTGTTCGGGACGGGTGACCCGGCCGACGCGGTGCAACGCGCCCGTCTCTACGTGGCGGCCGGCGCCGACTGCGTCTACCCGATCCTGGCGCCGCTGCACGTGCTTCCGCAGCTGCGGGAGGGCATCTCCGGACCGATCAACATGGCCGCCGACCCGGACCGGGACTCCGTGGCCGAGCTGGGCCGCAACGGCGCGACTCGGATCACCTTCGGCCCGGGAATGCAGCGGTACGCCATGACGGCGATCGGCGAGCTCGCGGCCGAACTGCGCGCCTGAACGGGAGGTCACCCGCCCGCCGACGGGCTACGACCGAGCCCCCGGCGCCGTCGCGATGGACGGCTGCCGGGGGCTCGAAGGCAGGCGGTCAGGCCTGGTTGCCGTTGGACAGAACCGCGGCCATCTCGTCGCTGGCGCCGGCGAGTACACGGGCCTGCTGCGGCCAGCTGGCCAGCCCGGGTGCGGCGCGCAGGCCGGCAGTCCGGATCAGGTCACGCAGCGCCGGCTCGTCCAGTTCGCCGAGTTGGCCGTACGTGCGCACGCCAGCGTCCTGCAACGCGGCGGCCATCTTCGGCCCGATGCCCTGAATCCGGCGGAAGTCGTCGGCCGGGCCCGTCGGGTCGGCGTCGACGCTGATCGCCGCGTCGCCGGCCGAAAGGACCGGAGAGGTCGCGGTGGTGGTCGGTCGGACCGGAGGCGTGGCCACCGCCGACCGTTCGATCTCCTCGGCGTCGTCGGCCCGGCCGACGGAGACCGGCGCATCGTTGACGGGCGCATCGTTGACCGGCGCATCGTCGACGGGCGTGCTGTCGACGGGCGTGCTGTCGACGGGCGCATCGTCGGCGGGCGTGGTGGCGAGCGGCGCCGGGTCGGCGGGCGGCAGGTCGTCCGCAGGTTCGCGGGGAGCGACCACGGCCGCCGGGGCGGGCTGCTCGTCGACCGTGACCGGCTCGGAGGCCGACTCCACGGCCGGCGCCGACTCCACGGCCGGCGCCAGCTCAGCGGCGTCGGACGGCTTGGTGGCCGGTACGGCCGGCGGGTCCTCGGTCAGCGCCATGTCCGCCGGGTCGACCGAGTTCGGCGCGTCCGCCGGCACGGGCACCGGGGTGGGATCGTCCGATTCGGTAATCGCGGCTGGCGCGCTGACCGTGTCGACCGGTGCCGGCTCGTCGGCGACCGCGGTGGGTGCCGGGTCGACGGCGGCCGCAGGACGGGCCTCGTCGGTGGTGGCGGCCGGCGCAGGCGTGGTGATCACGGCCAGCCCGGCGACGGGGTCACCATCCACTATCGAATTGCCCTGTACGCCCCGCCGGCTGCGCAGCAGCCACCCGGCGGCCAGGCCCAGCAACAGTGCCAGTACCACTATCAGCGAGTGTCCGAAAGACCACGCCACGGCGAACCTCCCTCTCACCTCGTTGGAAAAGTCACGAGAAAAACTCGCCGCAGCTTCGCACACGCGTATTTCCGACAACAGAGAGGACCGGCCGACAGCGTTACTGGTGGGAACAGTCGCCTCAGCCGGTGCCTGCCAGGTCACACAGCGTCGCCCAACCACCCCAAAGCGGGCCCGACGAGACCGCGATCCGTGCAGGCGCCGGACCCGACGAGACCGGGTCGGGTCCAGACCGGGGCGGGCGGAGAGCGCCGGACATGATGCGACCCGGGCTCGGCGAGGGACGCCGAGCCCGGGTCGGGCCCGATGCGTTGGTTCAGTCCCGGTCGCCCTCGTAGGTGTGGAAGTCGTCGACGAACCGGCGACGCAGCCGTGGCACCCGGCTGGTCACTCCGAAGTAGCCGCGCGCGCCGAGCAGCGCGAGCCGACCCACCACCGGCCGGTACATCCGGTCGTCGCCGTTGGTGCCGCTGCGATTCAACGATTCGGCGACCCGCGCGAAGCCGTACGGCGCCATCACCGCCTCGTAGTCGGCGACCGCCTGGAGCAGGGTCTTGTCGCCGGCGGTGGCGCGGCTGAGCTGCTCGCAGAGCAGGCGGGCGTCGCGCAGCGCGGTGTTCGCGCCCACGCCGCGACCAGGGGTCATGGTGTGGATGGCGTCGCCGAGCATGGTGACGGTGCTGCTTTTCCAGGGCGGCACCGGCTCGGACGTGGACACCTTGATCGGTAGGGCACTGGCCGGGTCCGCGCGGGTCAGCAGTTCCCGCAGGTGCGGGTGCCAGTTCGAGGTGAGGTCCAGGGCAACGTGCAGCAGGTCCTCGCCGCGGCGTTGCATGATGTCGGACGGGAACCGATTGGCCGCACTCCAAATGATCAGATTGATGTTGTCCGTGGTGGTGTCGTGGGCCAGGCCGGGCCAATCTCGAAGCAGGGCGGCGTCGGCCTCGCTGACGCCGGGCTTGATCGCCCGTTCGGCGTCCCACTTGAACTCCATGACGTGCAGCACGCCCATCATCCCGCCGACGCCGAAGATCAGCGAGATGCCCTGCTGGACCCGCTCCGGAATGAGACCGCGGGTGTGCGGGGTCAACGGGACCCGGGTGGCGATGTTGATCGTCCCGGCGTCGCGGATGACGGCGTGCGGCAGGTACTGGCGGCGTACGGCGGAATGGGTGCCGTCGGCCGCCACCAGCAGATCGCCGGTGGCGGTGGTGCCGTCGGCGAAGTGCGCGGTGACAGTGCCGTCGTCGCGCTGCTCGTACCGGGTGAAGGTCTTGTCGAAGTGCACCACGTCCTCCAGGCCGGTCAGCAGCACCTGGCGCAGCACCATCCGGGCCACCGAGTGTTCGGTGCGCACCGGGTCGGCGCTCGGCCGCAGCGCGAACGACGCGGTCTCGCGGAGCCTCTGGGTGACCACGTTGAAGTGGTGCGGCGGCCGGGCGCAGGTGGCCAGGAAGGTGGCGAACAGCTCCGGGGGCAGACACTCCCGCAGCGCCCGGCTACCGGTGGGGCCGATGCCGACCCGGTAGCCGAGCAGCCCTTCGGCCCGGTCGCGGTGTCGCTCGTAGACGGCGACACTGATCCCGGCGCGGCGCAGGCCGTGCGCCAGGCACAACCCGCCCGTGCCCGCGCCGATGATCAGGACGTGCGGTGGCGCGGCGGACACGTCAGCCGGCCGGGTGCGCGGCGGGTGCCTCGGTGCTGGCCGGGTGCGCGGTGGGCGCTGTAGTGCTGGCCGGGTGCGCGGTGGGCGCGTCGGTGCTGGCTGCGCGCGCAGCGGGCGCGGTGGTCGCGGTGGTCGCGTCCCAGCGGTAGAAGCAGCCGGCGATCGCGTCCCGGGGAGAGCGCCAGGTCGGCAGGTACGGCGACGTGTGCGCGGAGAGCCGTTCGTTGACCTGTTGGAAGAGCGGGTGGTTGCGGGCCGCCGCCAGCGCGTCCGGATCGACGTCGTCCGAGGTTTCCAACAGGTGTACGCACAGGTCGTGCAAGCAGTACAGGGATCGGTGCGTGACGCCGGTCAGGCCGGGTAGTTCGGTGGCGTCGGACTCGGCGAAGATCTGCGCGACCCGCCCCTCCGCTCCCGGGATGATCCGGCTGACGATCAGTAGACGACTCATGGGACCCCTTCCGCCGGTGGCCTGCCCGACCCTCCGGGATCGGTGCCACGTGCTCTGTGCGCCCACCGTGCCGCAGCGCCTGTCACATCACCGTCACGTACGCCGACCGGCCGGTGACGGGCGGTCGGTGAGGGCGTCGCGGCTGGCCTGGCGGATCGGGGCGAGCGTGTCGTCGAGCAGCGCGCTCATGGCCGGGCTCGGTTCCAGCCGCAGTTCCCTGCGCAACAGGTCCCGGTAGACGTAGAAGGCGTGTACGGCTTCGAAGGCGTTGCCCTCGGCCAGGTGGATGCGGACCACCAGCCGGTGGGGTGTCTCCCGTAACGGCTCGGCGGCCATCGCCTCCAGCGCGGCTTCGAGGGCCTCACCATGCCGCCCCGCGGCCAGGTGGTGCCCGGCCACCTGTTCCAGCATGTGCAGGCGGAGTTGGCGCAGGCGCTCCCGGTCCAGCAGCACCCAGTCGTCGTACCAGCCGGGGAGCAGGTCGTGCCGCCCGGCGGCGAGCGCGCCGGCCGCGGTGCGGGGGTCGTCGCCGTCCCGGACCCGGGCCGCGGTGCCGACCAGGTCGTCCACGTCGAGTCGGACCGCCGGGTCGAGGCGTACGGTGTCGCTGGCCACCGTCATCGGGCAGCACGGGTCCTGTCGAAGCCGCCACAGGGCGGTGCGTAGGGAGGACAGCGCCCGCTCCTCCGACGCGTCGGGCCAGAGCAGACCGGCGAGCTGGCTGCGAGTGGCGCCGGGGCGGAGCCCGATCAGCGCGATCACCCGTTGCAGCCCGCGCGGCACCACTACCGGCACCGCCTCGCGGAGGAGTCGGAAGCCTCCGAGCAGGTGGAGTGAGACGCCCTCCTCGGGCGGGTCTCCGGCGGTCGGCACGGACGGATCAGCGGCCACGGCGGCACCCCCTGCGGAACGCTCGTCCCGACTGTCTGCTGTCCCGGATCGGTTGCCCGCGACGCCACTGTCGACCCCGCCGATCGCGGCGTGGCCGGGCGCGGCCCCGCCCGCCAAGGCAGCCGGGCTGACCACGCTGAAGATTATCAATGGTGGTCACGTTGAGTCAACGCCGCGCGGACCTCCTATTCGCGACAGTCAACCCGAGATCGGTTCTGAACTGCATAAACGTTGGCAGGCGGAGTGCGTCGGGCGCATAGCTGATGCACAGGTTGCGTCAACGCAGCGTCACCATCATGCGTCGCTGGCCGGCTCGGCGCGGTGACGCCGCCGTGACGAGGATCGGCGCATCGTGTCGGGAGTCGTCCAGCGCGTCCGGGGGCCACCCGTCGCCCGTCGGACGCTGTGGGGGGAGCCCAGTATGGACCGATCGCTGATCATCGCGAAGGTGGATCCGACCGCCGAGGAGCGGGTCGCCGAGATCTTCGCCGAGTCGGACGCCACGGAGCTGCCGCGCCTGGTCGGTGTCCAGCACCGCTCGCTGTACCGCCTGCACGACCTCTATGTGCACCTGCTCGAAACCGCGCAGCCGGCGGAGGGCGCGGTGGAGGCCGCTCGAGACCACCCCGAGTTCATCCGGGTCAGTGACCGACTGCGTCCGTACGTGTCGCCGTACCTGTCGACCTGGCGATCGCCGCGCGACGCCATGGCGCGGTGCTTCTACCGGTTCGACAGTCCGGACACCAGGCGGCGGCCGTGACGGCCACCGCGCCGCGCGAAGAGCAGCTCTGGTCCCGTTGCGCCGGCTGCGCCAGCCTGCTCTACCGCAAACGGCTGCGCCGTAACCTCGACGTCTGCCCCGAGTGTGGGAAACATGCCCGACTCGGCGCGCCGGAACGCCTGCGCCAACTGGTCGACCCGGGTTCGCTGCGCCCACTGCCCGACCAACTGCCGGAGGCGGACCCGATCGACTTCGTCGACGTGCTGCCGTACCCGCACCGGCTCACCGGTGCACGGGCCAGCACCGGCCTGGCCGAGGGCGTCGTCTGCGCCACGGCCACCATCGGTGGGCACCCGGCCGTCCTGGCGGTGATGGATTTCCGCTTCCTCGGCGGCAGCCTGGGTTGCGCGGTGGGCGAGCTGATCACCCGGGCGGCCGAACGGGCACTGGACGACCGCACCCCACTCGTCCTGGTCACCGCCTCCGGCGGGGCGCGGATGCAGGAGGGCGCGCTGTCGTTGATGCAGATGGCGTCCGTCAGCCAGGCCATCGCCGCGCTGCGCGAGGCGGGGCTGCTCACCGTGAGCGTCCTCACCGACCCGACCTACGGTGGGGTGGCCGCCTCGTTCGCCACCAACACCGATCTGGTGCTCGCCGAGAGTGGCGCGCGGATGGGCTTCGCCGGCCCCCGGGTGATCCGCCAGATCACCGGGCGGGCACTGCCGGAGGGTTTCCAGACCGCCGACTTCCTGCTCCGCCACGGTCAGGTCGACATGGTGGTGCAGCGCCGGTCGCTGCGCGGACGGCTGGTGGCGCTGCTCGCCGCGAGCCACGTCGGTACCCCGGCGCGTGCTCCCGTACCCCGGCAGGATCCGGCGTCGCGCCGCGAGCGCCTCGCCGACGACGAAGCAGCTCTGCCGCCGTCGGCGGACTCAGCGCCTCTGCCGTCGTTGGCGGGCTCAGCAGCTCTGCCGTCGTTGGCGGGCTCAGCAGCTCTGCCGCCGTCGGCGGACTCAGCAGCTTTGCCGCCGTCGGCGGGCTCAGCGGCTCTGCCGTCGTCGGCGGGCTCAGCGGCCGACGGAGACGCCGCCACCCCGGCCGCCGGTGACACCCCTGCGGCACGCGACGCGTGGGACACCGTCCGGATGGCGCGGCACCCCGGACGACCAACCACACTGGACTACCTGGACTCCGTCTTCGACGGGTTCGTGGAGCTGCACGGCGATCGGCTCGGCGCGGACTGCCCGGCCATCGTGGGTGGGGTGGCGCGGCTGGCCGGGCGGCACGTGATGGTCATCGGCCACCAGAAGGGGCACACCACCGCCGAGTTGGTCGCCCGCAATTTCGGCATGGCCAGCCCGGCCGGGCACCGCAAGGCGCTGCGGCTGATGCGCCTCGCGGCCCGGCTCGGCCTGCCCGTGGTCACCCTCGTGGACACCCCCGGCGCCGACCCCGGGGTGAGCGCCGAGGAGCAGGGTCAGGCCGCGGCGATCGCTGAGAACATCCTCACCCTCACCGTGCTGCCCACGCCGGTGCTCGCGGTGATCACCGGGGAGGGCGGCAGCGGCGGCGCGCTGGCACTGGCGGTGGCCGACCGGGTGCTGATGCTGGAGAACGCCGTCTACTCGGTGATCAGCCCCGAGGGGTGTGCGGCGATCCTCTGGCCGGACCGGTCCGCGGCGCCGCAGGCCGCCCGCGCGTTGCGACTGACCGCGCCCGACCTGTGCCGGCTCGGGGTGGTCGACGAGGTCGTGTCGGAGCCGCCGACCGCCGCGCACGACGACCCGGCGGAGACCGCCAACCGGTTGCGCGCCGCCCTGCTGGCCAACCTCCTGCCGCTGCTGGACGTGCCACCCGCCATGCTGGTCCGCCTGCGCCGGCAACGCTTCCGACGGTTCGGCGCGAACCGCGCCGGCGCCCGGGTGGGCCCGCGATGACCGCCGGGGACCCGGCGGTGTCGACGGTCGAGGCGTCCGCCGACGTCGGGGTGGACGGCGAGGAGGCGCTGGCCGGGCTGCGCCGGCAGGCGCAGCACCTGATCGCCGAGCTGGCCGGGCCGGTACGCCGGATCCGGCTGCGGAGCGGACCGGCGGTGCTGGAGGTCGAGTGGCACCCCGACGAGGTCACCCGACCGGAGGTACCCGCGGTGGTGCCGGCCCAGGCGGCGTCGGCGGTCGTGTCGACGCCCAACGCCCCACCTGCGGTGATCCGGCCACCGGTGCCCGGGCGGGCAGCGGTTCGGGCCCCGATCATCGGCACCTTCTACCGGTCGCCGGAGCCCGGGGCGCGGCCGTTCGTCGCGGTGGGCGACCTGGTCCGCCCGGGCCAGCCGGTGGCCATCGTCGAGGCGATGAAGCTGATGAACGAGGTGACCGCGGACCGGGCCGGTCGGGTGGTCGCGGTCCTCGTCGAGGACGGCCAGCCGGTCGAGTACGACCAGCCGCTCGTCGAACTGGATCCGGCATGACGGCGCGGGGTGGTTGACCATGTTCGAGACCGTGCTGATCGCCAATCGGGGCGAGATCGCGCTGCGGGTGTTGCGCGCCTGCAAGGAGCTCGGCGTGCGAACGGCGGTGGTCTACTCCGCCGCCGACGCCGACTCGGCGGCGGTCCGCCTCGCCGACCAGGCCGTCCGGATCGGGCCCGCATCCAGCCGGCGCAGCTACCTCAACGCCGCCGCCATCATGGAGGCGGCCCGGCAGGTGGGCGCGCAGGCCGTACACCCCGGTTACGGCTTCCTCTCCGAGGACGCCGACTTCGCCGAGATCTGCGCCGACAACGGGTTGACCTTCATCGGTCCACCGCCCGCGGTGATGGCCGCGCTGGCCGACAAGTCCTCGGCACGGGCACTGATGAGCCGCGCCGGCCTGCCCCTGTCGCCAGGCAGTGTCGCGCCGGTGCCGACCGCCGCCGCGGCAGCCGAGGTGGCCGATGCCGTCGGCTACCCGGTGATCGTGAAGGCCGCCGCCGGGGGCGGCGGCCGGGGGATGACCGTTGTGCACACCCCGGGCGAGCTGCGCCGGGCGTACACCCGCACCAGGGCCGCCGCGCAGGCCGCCTTCGGCGACGACCGGGTGTACGTCGAGCGCTACCTCACCGAGGCACGGCACGTCGAGGTGCAGGTGCTCTGCGACGCCCACGGCAACGGGGTGCACCTGGGCACCCGGGACTGCTCGGTGCAGCGCCGGCACCAGAAGCTGGTGGAGGAGGCACCCGCCCCGGCGCTGCCCGCCGCCGTCCTCGACACCATCGCCGAGACAGCGTTGCGGGGCGCGCTCCAGGTCGGCTTCGTCGGCGCCGGCACGCTGGAGTTCCTGGTCGACGCCGAGGAGAAGTTCCACTTCCTGGAGATCAACTGCCGGATTCAGGTGGAGCATCCGGTCACCGAGATGGTCACCGGGATCGACCTGGTGCACGAGCAACTGCACATCGCCGCCGGTGTGCCACTGCGCTGGCGTCAGGAGGAGATCCGCCTGCACGGCGTCGCGGTGGAGTGCCGGGTCAACACCGAGGACCCCGGGCGCGACTTCGCCCCCACCCCGGGGCGGTTGGAGCGGTTCACGCCGCCCGGCGGCCCGTTCACCCGGGTGGACACCCACGCCAGCGCCGGTTACCTGGTCGGCCCCTGGTACGACTCGCTGCTGGCCAAGGTGATCGTCTGGGCGCCCGACCGGGAGTTGGCCCTCAACCGGCTGGAACGTGCCCTGGACGAGTTCGACGTCGCCGGTCCGGGCGTGCACACCACCATCCCGTTCGTCCGGCGGGTGCTCGACGACGCCGCATTCCGCAAGGGCCGCTACACCACCGGCCTGGTCGACCGTCTGCTCGCCGCGCCCGCGCGGCGGCCGACGGCCACCCCCGCACCGCGCACCGCGCCCGCCGCAGATCCCGACGCAACCCACAGGAGGACCCGATGACCGTCACCCATGGTCGCCCGATGACCGCCGAGATCACCGACATCCTGGTGGCGCACTGCGGGCTGGACGCCGACGCCGCGGCCCGGGCGCCCGCCGCGTCGCTGGAGGAACTGGGCATGGACTCGCTCGCCCTGCTGGAGCTGTCCGCGGTCGTCGCCGACCGCTGGCAGGTGAGCATCCCCGAACAGGCCGGGCAGTTGAGCATCCCGGCGGTGGCCGACCTGGTCGCCCGCCGCGCCGACCCGCCCGGGCACACCGAGAACAGCGTGGTCATCGACGCGCCGCTGGGACTGGTCTGGGAGGTCACCAACGATGTGGCGAACTGGACCGAGCTGTTCACCGAGTACGCCGTGGTGGAGATCCTGCACCGCGAGGGGCACATGGTGCGGTTCCGGCTCACCATGTATCCCGACGAGAACGGGGTGTCCTGGAGCTGGGTCAGCGAGCGCACCGCCGACCCGGTGAGCAGGCAGGTCCGGGCACACCGGGTGGAGACCGGGCCGTTCGAGTACATGCGCATCCACTGGCGCTACACCGGGGAGGCCGGTGGCACCCGGATGACCTGGACGCAGGACTTCGCGATGAAGCCCACCGCGCCGGTCGACAACGCCGCGATGACCGAACGGATCAACACCAACAGCGTGATCCAACTCGCGGTGATCAAGGACCGGGTGGAGCGGATCGCCTGGCAGCGCGCCGACCAGGGCAGCCCGACCGCCAGCGACGAGCCGACGGAGGCCGACGATGAGTGACCTCAGCACCCGCCCGATCGCAGCCCGGGACGTACCCGCCGACCGCCGGCGTGGCGGTGAGCTGCGGGTGCTCCTCGGCCCGCGCACCGTCGGCAGCACCTCGGGCTTCCTCGGGGTGGCCACGCTCGCGCCGGGGGAGCGGATCGCCGAGCACTACCACCCGTACAGCGAGGAGTTCCTGTACCTGGTGCGGGGCGCGATCACCGTGGACCTGGACGACCAGCCGACGCTGCTGGCCGCCGGTGAGGGGCTGTTCGTTCCGGTGAACGTGCGGCACCGACTGCGCAACACCGGCGTCGAACCGGCCGAGGTGGTCTTCCACCTGGGTCCGCTCGCCCCCCGGCCCGAGCTGGGTCACGTCGACACCGAACTGGTGGAGGCATCATGACCGGGCGCCGCACGGTGGTGACCGGGATTGGGGTGGTCGCCCCGGGCGGTGCCAGCCGGGACCGCTTCTGGAAGACCATCACCGAGGGGCGGACCGCCACCCGGCGGATCAGCTTCTTCGACCCGTCGGCGTTCCGGTCGCAGATCGCGGCGGAGTGCGACTTCGACCCGGTCGCGGCCGGGCTCAGCGAGGCCGAGCGACTCCGGGCCGACCGGTACGTGCAGTTCGCGCTGGCCTGTTCCGCGGAGGCGGTGGCCGACGCCCAGTTGGTGCTCACCGACGCGGAACGGGACCGGGCCGGGGTGGTGCTCGGCACGGCGGTGGGCGGCACCATGGCGTTGGAGCAGGAGTACGTCACGGTGAGCGAGCACGGCCGGCGCTGGCTGGTGGACGGGGCGCGCGGTGGCCCGTACCTCTATCAGGCGTTGGTGCCCAGCAGCCTCGCGGCGGACGTGGCCTGTCGGCACGGGTGGCACGGCCCGGCGCAGGTGGTGTCCACCGGTTGCACCTCCGGCATCGACGCTATCGGGTACGCCCATCAGATGATCGTGGATGGTGAGGCGGACGTGATGCTGGCCGGCGCGTCCGACTCGCCGATCTCACCGGTCACTGTCGCCTCGTTCGACGCGATCAAGGCGACCAGCCCGGACAACGACGACCCGGCCCACGCCTCCCGCCCGTTCGACGCCGACCGGCACGGGTTCGTGCTGGCCGAGGGTGGGGCGGTGCTGGTGCTGGAGGAGGCCGGGCACGCCCGGCGACGAGGGGCGCACATCTACTGCGAGGTGGCCGGCTACGCCAGCCGCAGCAACGGCTTCCACATGACCGGGCTCCGCCCGGACGGGTTGGAGATGGGCCTCGCCGTCACCGACGCGCTCCGGCAGGGGCGGATCCTTCCCGAGCAGGTCTCCTACATCAGCGCCCACGGCTCCGGCACCCGGCAGAACGACAGGCACGAGACGGCCGCGTTCAAGCGGGCGTTGGGCCAGGCCGCGTACCGGGTGCCGATCAGCTCGATCAAGTCGATGGTCGGGCATTCGCTCGGCGCGATCGGGTCGATCGAGATGGCCGCGTGCGCACTCGCCATCGAGTTCGGTGTGGTGCCACCGACGGCGAACTGGAGCACCCGGGACCCGGAGTGCGACCTGGACTACGTACCCAATGAGGCGCGGGAGGTCCCGGTGGACGTCGCACTCTCGGTGGGCAGCGGGTTCGGCGGTTTCCAGTCGGCGATGGTGTTTCGTCGGATGCTCGGCGCGGTGGCGGCGTGAGCGCCGTTCGGCAGCGTGGCGGCGGGAGCGCCGAGGTCGCTCGCGCCGTGGTGACCGGCATCGGGGTGGTCGCACCGAGCGGCGTCGGCGCGGACGCGCACTGGCGCACGGTCCTCGCCGGCACCCGCCGGACCGGGCCGATCACGTTGTTCGACCCGTCCGGTTATCCGACCCGCTTCGGCGGGGAGGTGCCCGGTTTCACCGCCGACTCCTACGCCGACAGCCGGCAACTGGTGCAGACCGACAGGTGGACGCACCTCGGCTTCGCCGCCACCCGGCTGGCGTTGGCCGACGCGGGCCTGCCCGACCGGGCCCCCGACCCATATGGCTACGCGGTGACCCTGGCCAGCTCGTCCGGGGGCAACCTGTTCGGTCAGCGGGAGCTGCAACGCCTGTGGGGCGGCTCGTCGCGCACGGTCGGGGCGTACCAGTCGATCGCCTGGTTCTACGCGGCCAGCGTCGGGCAGCTCTCCATCCACCACCAGTTCAAGGGACCGAGCGGGGTGCTGGTCGCCGAATCGGCCGGTGGGCTGGACAGCCTGGCGCACGCCGCCCGTGCGGTACGCCGCGGCACCCCGGTGGTGATCGCCGGGGCCACCGAGTGCCCGTTGAGCCCGTACGCGCTGGCCTGTCAGCTGCGCTCGGGGCTGCTCAGCGACGTCGCCGACCCGGAGCGGGCGTACCTGCCGTTCGACGCCACGGCCAGCGGCTACCTGCCGGCCGAGGGGGGAGCGGTGTTCGTGGTGGAGGAGCTGGGGCACGCCCTGGCCCGGAGCGCACGGATCTACGGCGAGGTGAGCGGGTGGGGCTCCACCCACGACGCCGCGCACACCACAGCGGACAGCGCCGGTGATCCGGCCCAGTACGCGCGGGCGATGCGCCTGGCCCTGGACCGGGCGGGCGTAGCGGCGGCCGGAATCGACGTGGTGCTGCCCGACGCGCTCGGTGTGCCCCGCTACGACCGCAGCGAGGCCGAGGCCCTGCGGGCCGTGTTCGCCGACCGGGCGCCTCCGGTGACCACGCAGAAACCGCTGACCGGTCGGGCGTACCAGGGCGGCTCGGCGTTGGACGTGGCCACCGCGCTGCTCGCCTTCGCCCACGACATCCTGCCCGCGTCAGCTGGGCCGGACGAGGTAGCCGAGGGCTGTGAACTGGACTTCCTGCGGGAGCACCGTCGACCGAGCAGCCGGCTCGCACTGGTGTGCGCGCGGGGCTTCGACGGGTTCAACAGCGCGCTGGTCCTGCGTGGGGCCGCGCCGATGAGAGGAGAGGCGTGATGAGCGAGCAACGAGCCCGGGTGGTCTTTCTGGTACGGGTGCCGGTGCCGCGCACCGAGCAGTTCCTCGCCGCGTACGAGCAGGTGCGGCACCTGGTTGCCGGCGGCGTGCCGGGGCACCTGGTCGACCAGGTGTGCCGTTCGTCGACCGACCCGGAGCAGTGGTTGATCACCAGCGAGTGGGCGAGCCTGGCCGACTTCGAGAGCTGGGAACGCAGCCCCGAGCACCGGGACCTCGTCCGCCCGATGCGGGAGTGCTTCACCGACGCCCGCTCGCTGCGCTTCCACATCCACGCCCAAACCCCAGCCCTGGCCTGACCGTCCCCCCCCCCCCCCCCCCCCCCCGCGCCCCCGCGCGGCTCGCTCTCCGCGATCTTGCACATACTGTCGTGGCATAAGGGATATGCCACTCGTTTCGACAACCGAAACTGCAAGATCGGCGCGGTGGGGTGGGGCCGCGCGGGGGCAAACCCCGCCCGCTGGCATGCTCGCGGGGTTGGACGAGCACACTGATGCCGTGCTGTTCGTCGGCTATCACGCCGGTGCCGGGCCTGCCGTGCTGGCGCACACGATGAGCGATGCCATCCTCGACGTGCGGGTGCCAGCGTGGCGCGACTCGCCACGCTCGTCGGGCTCACCCAATGACCGCGTCGCCATCGGCCGTCCGGCTGAGGGCGCGCGACGGTAGTACGAGGCGTCACGTCTCGGTGACGCTGCGGCGAATCGCCCGGCCGATTCTGTCTGCTGAACGGGCTGTCGGCAATCCGGCTGGCCGCTGGTTTTGATCCATCCATTTGCATCTAGCAATGACCATGGAGGCGTCGTATGGTTCCCCGCAACACCCCGACAGGCGTACGTGATGGGCGGATTCGCCCTCTTTGATGCTGGGCGGTGAACGGCAGTGACGGCAGAAGATCCTACGGTGACAGACCCTGGATGGGTGGACGAAGTCCTCTTCGCAGGCCACCCGACCGACGTTTGTCTTCGACTGCCCGAGCCCATCGACCGGGCCACCCTGCACCGCCTGGTCAGCGCCGCGCAGGACCGGCTCACCGCCGCCGGACTGCGCCCCGGAGGCGCCGCGGCGCTGCGGCTGCCCCCGTCCCTCGCGTACGTGGTGAACCTGCTGGCCACCTGGCGTGCCGGGGGGCAGGCGATCCTGCTCGACCACCGGCTCACCGACCACGAGGTGGACCGGGCGCTGCTCCGGTTGACCCCGCAGGTGGTGATCGCTCCACTGCGTACCGGCGGTGGCGCGCTGAAGATCTTCGTCGACGTCACCGAGGGCGTCACCCGGTACGGCGACAGCCCGGCGGTCAGCGGCCATGCCGTGATCCAGCTCAGCTCCGGCTCCACCGGCCCATCAAAGGTGATCGGCCGCACCGCTGCCGACCTGGTCGCCGAGGTGCACCGTTACACCCGCATCGACGGTGTGGCGCTGCCCGGCGAACGGATCATCCTGCTGCCCTCGATGGTGCACGTGCTCGGCCTGGTCGGCGGTCTGCTCTACGGGCTGCACGCCGGGGTCGAACTGGTGCCGCCGGAGCGGCTCAGCGGCGACGCCGTGCTGGCCGCGATCAGCGCCGGCGCCACGCCGGCCACGGTGCTGGGCGTCCCGTTCCACATCGGACTGCTCGCCTCCACCCGGCTGGCCGGTCCCCTGCCCCAGCTGCGGCGGATGACCACCGGAGGGGAGTTGGTGCCGGCCGCGGTCGCCCGGGCGTTCACCGACCGCTACGGGGTGCCGCTGGGCAACATGTACGGGATGACCGAGGTCGGTGTGATCGGCACCGACCTGCACGGGGCGCACCGACCGTCGATCGCCCCGGCGCCCGGCATCGAGGTCCGTGAGTCCGGCGGGGAGCTGTGGGTGTCCTGCCCGGCGTCGCCGTACGTCGGGCTGAGCGATCCGACCCGCTGGTCGGACGGCTGGCTGCACACCCGCGACGCCGGCACCGTCGATGAGGACACCGGCCTGGTCACGGTGCGCGGTCGACTCGACTCGCAGGTCTCCGTCGGCGGGATGAAGGTCGACCTGACCGAGGTGGAGGCGACAGTCGCCGAGCTGACCGGGGTGGCCGCCGCGGTGGTGGTCTGGGACGACGGCATCACCGCGTACGTCCAACCCGACGGCCCACTGTCGGAGGAGACGCTGGACAAGCTCCTCGCCGAAAGGCTGGCCGGCTACAAGCGGCCCCGGGCGCTGCACCTGCTCGATCAGTTGCCCCGTACCACCACCGGCAAGCTGGTCCGCTCGACCGACGCGCTGCGCTCGGCGGTCACCCCGTGACCGGGCCACTGCGCCACCTCGACGTCGACAGGCGCCCTCGCGTGCGCGGCGACAGCCAGGACGAGCCCTCCGCCCAGCTGCGGGTGACCCACCCACAGGGGCTCGACGCCGGGTACCGGCCGCAACGGCAGCCCCGGCGTTGGCATGAACCGGCCCAGCCCGCCGTCGCGCAACCCCCGCCCGAGCGCCTTACCGACCGCCTCCTTGGCGGTCCACAGCCGCAGGAAGTCCACCGTCCGGTCGGCCTCGGGCCGATCGCCCAACCAGGCCAGCTCGGCGGGCGGGAACCAGCGGCGGGCCAGGGCGAGCGCCGGCAGCGGGCGGACGCGTTCCACGTCCACCCCGACCGCCCCGGCCCGACGGGCGGCGACCACCACCAGCCCGGCGGTGCGGCTGACGCTGACCGCCAGCTCGACCGTTCCGGCCGCCCCGGCGACCCGGACGACCGGCCGTCCATCGCGGTCGTGCGTCAGCACCAACTCGGCCTCCGCCTTGCCGAGCAGCAGAGTGCCCGCCCGCCGCAGCAGCACAGCGGCCGGATCCGGCTGACCGCCGGTGTCCCGGCCGACCCACACGTAGGCGGTGTCCCGACCGGACACCGTCAGCTGAGCCACGCAGAGAGGGTATCCATGAGAGCCGAGGTCCGCGCCTTCGTCGTCGAGCAGCTCGCCGACATGAACTACGACGTCGAGGGGCTCGACGACGACACCACACTCGGCCCGTCCGGCGTCGACCTGGAGTCTCTCGCCCTGGCCGACCTGTCCGTCCGGGTCGAGGACCGCTACGGCGTGACGTTCGCCGACGACGAGTCCGAGCAGCTGGCCCTGATGACGGTCGGCGAGTTCACCACCATGGTCGCCAAGCGTGTCGCCGAGGCCACGAGCGACAAAGTCTGATGAGCGGTCAGCCCGATCTGGGGCGAGCTGACCTGCTGAGCATGCTCGCCGAACTCACCGCGAAACCAGCTGCCGAGGTGCCCGACCGGATCGGCTCGATGGAGCTCGCCTGGCTGGTGCATCTCGTCGAGCAGCGCTACGAACGCCGGCTCGACCTGGCCGACGACGAGCTGGCCGGCATCCGTACCGTCGACGACGCCCTGGCGGTGTTCCGGACGTCGCTGACCGCCCCCACAGATGGTTGAGGCGCGCGTCGCCCAGCTCACCGGTATGTACGCCGTCAGCGCCCTCGGTCGGGGCGTCGACGCGCAGCTTGCCGGCGTGCTGGCCGGCGTGCCGGCCTTCGGCCCGGTACGCCGATTCGACACCGCCGCCCGCCGGGTCACCGTGGCGGCCACCCTGCCCGAGGTCGGCACGCTTTCCGACGAGTTGGCCGCCGCGATCGACGCGGCCTGCCGGGCGGCCGGCCTGGACGGCGCGCGGCGCACCGGGTGCGCCCTACTGCTCGCCGTACACGGTGGACCGGCCACCGGACCGTCTCCGGCCGTACTCGCCAATCAGCTCGCCGCCCGATGTGGCCTGTCGGGGCACACCCGGGTCTACACCAGCGCGTGCGTGTCGGCGAGCACGGCGGTGGCCGACGCCGCCGCCCAGATCACCCGGGGTGATGTCGAGCGGGTGGTGGTTGCGGCCGGCTACCTGGTGGAGCCGGACCAGTTCGCGCTCTTCGACGCCGGTCGCGCCCTCGCGGTCGACGGGGCCGTCCGCCCGTTCAGCACCGGCCGCCGAGGGCTGCTGCTGGGCGACGGCGTGGCCGCGGTGGTGCTGGAGTCGAGCACCGTCCGAAGACGCGGTGTCGATCCGGTGGCCACCGTGGCCGGTTGGGGCCGGGCCGGTGACGCGTTCCATCCCTGCCAGCCGGAGCCTGGCGGCAGCGGGCTGGCCCGCGCGGTCGGCGGCGCGCTGCGCCGGGCCGGGCTGCCACCGCAGGTCGTCGGCTACGTCAACGCCAACGCCACCGGCACCGCGCAGAGCGATGCCGCCGAGGCGGCGGCGCTGAGCCGGGCCCTCGGCGGGCACGCCACCCAGGTCCCGGTCAGCTCCACGAAGTCGGTGCACGGGCACGCGCTGGAGGCGTCCGGGCTGCTCGAACTGGTGGTCACCGCCCTCGCGCTGCGCCACGGCGAGCTGCCGATCAACGCCGGCTGGCTGGCCCCCGACGTGAACTGCCCGGTGAACGTGGTGACCGCCCGTCCGCAGAAAACGGACGCCACCCACGCCCTCACCCTCAACGCCGCCTTCGGCGGTGCCAACACCGCTCTCCTGGTCGGCGTCGGATGACCGCCCCCCACTCCCCGCGATCTTGCACTTTCTGCCCCGACGATTACGACCAAACACCCGAAACGACAACCGAAACTGCAAGATCGGCGGGGGTCAGGGCTCGGGCTTGGTGGCCTGAACGTGGGGACCTCGGGGGCAGCGCGCCGGGGGTGCCGGGGTTCGTGCACTCGGACTTCGCGCCGGTGGTGGTCGCCGTGGCGCACCGGTGCCTAGGCCGGGCGTACGGGTCGGCGGGAGTGCCCGCCGGGGTGCGGACGGGAATCGTGCTGGTCAGCGCCAGCGGCGATCTCGCCAGCGCCCGACACGTACGGGCGACCGTCGAGGCCGGCGGGCGGATCGGCCCGCTGTTCTTCTTCCAGTCCGTGCCGAACAGCGTCGCCGGGCACGTCGCGGCCCGCTGGGGTCTGCGGGGACCGGTGGTCTGTCTCAGCCCGACCGGCGACCCGTACAGCGACGGCGTCGCCGAGGCCGACCTGCTGCGCGACGACGGTGACGCCGACGAGGTGTTGCTGATCCTGATCGAACAGGCACCCGACGGGCCGACCGAGGCCCTCGCGGTGCTGCTGGGGGGAGGAGCACGACCATGAGGAAACAAGGACTGCGCGGCGCGCTGGCCGCCGACACCGAGCTGGGGGCGGGCAACGTCCTGGCCCGGGTGCTGGCGCACGGCGCCGACCCGGACGGGCCCGGCCTGACCTTCGACACCGCCTTCGACGGGCACCCCGCCGAGACGCCACTGACGCTGGGGCAGCTCGACGAGCGGGTCGCCGCCCGTGCCGCCTGGCTGCACGAACACGGGGTACGCCCCCGCGATCCGGTCGCCGTCTGGGCCACCGCCGCCGCCGACATGGTGCTCAGCTTCCTGGCGCTGGCCCGGCTCGGGGCGATCCCCGCGCTGATGAACGGCAAACTCCGCCCGGAGATCGCCGCCGAGTACATCCGCCGCCTGCGGGGCGTCGGTGTGCTGGCCGACGACGAGCACACCGCGCTGCTGGCCGGACACGACCTGGGCGTACCGCTGCTCGGCACGCCCGCGCAGGCCGGGACGGGCGACCCGGCCACGGCGCCGGCGCACTACCGGCACCACCCGGACGACCCGATCGTCATCACCCACACGTCCGGGACGACCGGGGTGCCCAAGGCGGTGCTGCACTCGCACGCCAGCCTCTTCGCGGCCACCCGGCACCTGCTCAGCATGCCGCAGGCGCAGGGCACCAGCCGGATCCTCAACGCGCTGCCCGCACCGCACACCGCCACGGTGCTGATGGTCAACCAGGCGCTGGGCAACCGAGCGCAGATGTTCCTGCTCTCCGAGCAGGGCGGCGAGCGGGTGCTGGACGCGATCCAACGCTGGCGGCCCGACGGGGTGTTCGGTTTCTCGGTCACCTGGGCGGAGCTGGCCCGCTTCGACCTGTCCGGGTACGACCTGGACTCGGTGCGGCTGTGGTTCAACACCGGCGACGCCTCGCACGAGCCGCACATCCGCCGCCTCGTCGCTGTCGGTTGGCACGACACCGTCACCCGTGACGGGGTGGCGAAGGTGCCCGGCTCGGTCTTCATCGACGGGCTGGGTTCCAGCGAGATGGGGCACTCGATGTTCCACATCACCCACCGCGCCGACACCGACCGGTACGGCCGCTGCATCGGCCGCCCGTACCAGTTCGCCAAGGTCGCGGTGCTCGACGCCGTCGGCGAGCCGGTGCCGGTCGGCGAGGTGGGTTTCCTGGGCATCGACTCGCCCTCGCTGTTCCGGGGCTACTGGAACGACTCGGTCACCACCTACCGCTTCCGCCAGCGCGGCTGGTACCTCACCGGTGACCTGGTGCGCGCCGACGCCGACGGCCGCTACTACCACCTGGACCGGGCGGTGGACTCGGTCGACGCCGGTGGCGGGCGGCGCTTCTACACCGCGCTGTCCGAGGAGCGGATCCTCGCCGCCTGCTCAGACGTCACCGACTGCACTGTGGTGATCGTCGCCGAGGCCGGCGTGGTGGTCACCGACGTGCTGCTGGAGTTGGCCGCCGGTGCCGACGAGGCGGAGGACCGCACCGAGCGGGTCCGCGCCGCCCTCGGCCCGGACGTCGGGGCCACGCTGCGCCGGGTGGTGCCGGTACGCGCCGCCGACATCCCCGTCACGGTGACCGGCAAGGTTCGCAAGGTGGTCCTGCGGGAGCGCTACCTCACCGAGGTGGCCTCATGAGCGAGCGAAGCGGAGCGGCGGCGTGAGCGCCCTGATCACGGGGATGGGTCTGTTCACCCCGGTCGGGCGGGGCGTCGAGGAGACCTTCGAGGCGCTGACCACCGGCCGGTCCGGGCTGACCCGCCCGCCGCAGGGGCATCCGGCGCAGGAGTCGCTGGACGTCGCAGGCCTGCTGCCCGACATCGACCCGCGGACCGTCGCGTCCGGGCCGGAGACCCGGGTGCTGGACCGGATCGTCGTGCTCGCCCTGCTCGCCGCCGCCGACGCCCTCGCCGATGCCGGCATCGAGGTGGGCCGCGACGTCGACCCCGACCGGATCGGGGTGATCGTCGGCGGGGTCGGCGGGATGGCCACCCTGGAGTCGCAGGTGCTCGCTCGGGCGGCCCGGGGTCGGGCGGCGGTCAGCCCGTACCTGCTCACCGGGATCCTGCCGAACATGCCGGCGGCGCGGATCGCCATCGCGCACGGTATCCGGGGCTACAGCTCGTCGGTCGGCACCGCCTGCGCCTCCGGCGCCCAGGCCGTCGCCGACGGGGTCCGGCTCATCGCTACCGGGGAAGCCGACGTGGTGCTCTGCGGGGCCAGCGAGGCGCCGCTCTTCCCGACCTTCGCCGACACCTTCGGCAACGCGCGGGCGTTGGCGCGCGCCGGCACCGACCCGGGCCGGGCGAGTCGGCCGTTCGACACCTCCCGCAACGGGTTCGTCCTGTCCGAGGGCGCCGCGCTGCTGGTGCTGGAACGCGCCGAGCACGCCGCGGCGCGCGGCGTCGTCGGGTACGCCGAGGTGGCCGGGCATGGCGCGACGACGGACGCCTACCACCCGACCGCGCCTCGCCCCGACGGTGCCGGCGCGGCGGCGTGCATCCGCCGGGCGCTGCGCAGCGCCGGTGTGCCGGCGGCGGTTGTCGGTTACGTCAACGCGCACGGCACCGGCACGAAGCTCGGCGACATCGCGGAGGCCACCGCCCTGGCCGACGTCTTCGGTGTCGGCGGCGTGCCGGTCAGCTCCACCAAGGCGCTCACCGGTCACCTGCTCGGCGCCTCCGGGGTGTTGGAGGCGGCGGCCACCGCGTTGGCGCTCGGTCGGGGGCTGCTGCCGCCGACGTACCACCTCGACGATCCCGACCCGGCCTGCCCGGCGGACCACATCCGTGGTGCGCCCCGCAAGGTCGAGCCGGAGTACGCGGTCACCAACTCGTTCGGGTTCGGCGGACAGAACGTGAGCCTGCTACTGGCGCGCGTCGCCGAGCCGAGGGGGTGATCGAGGCGGCATCCCGGGCGGGGCACGTCCGGACGGCAACGCAGGGGAATCGGGTGGGAAGGCTCAGGGAATATGGACATCCGTGGTATCGACCACATCGAACTCTACGTGGGGGACGCCCGACAGGCGGCCTTCTACTTCAGCACCGCCGTCGGCTTCGAAGTCTGCGGCCAGGGTGGCCCGGAGACCGGGTTGGCCGCGCAACGCTCGCTGCTGCTCTGCCACGGCGACATCCGGTTGCTGCTCACCTCCGGGTTGAGCGCCGAGCATCCGGCCGCGCGGTACGTGCAGCGCCACGGTGACGGCATCGCGGTCGTCGCGGTCGAGGTCGACGACGTCGCGGCCGCGTACGCCGAACTGGTGGGTCGGGGCGCGACCGGTGTGACGCCGCCGATCACCCGCACCGGCGCGGACGCCGAGGTGGTGATCGCCGAGGTGGACGGCTTCGCCGACGTGCGGCACCGGCTGGTGCAACGCCGGGGCGACCGGGGTGAGTTCCTGCCCGGCGCCATCACCGCGGCGCCCTCCGCCACGGACGACCACCCGCCGGTGCTCGCCGAGATCGACCATCTGGCGGTCTGTGTGCCGCCCGGTCAGCTCGACGAGACGGTCCGGCACTTCGAGGCGCTGTTCGACTTCGCGCAGATCTTCGAGGAGCACATCGAGGTCGACGGGCAGGGGATGAACTCCAAGGTGGTGCAGAGCCCGTCCGGGCGGGTCACCGTGGTGCTGCTCGAACCGGACCGCACCCGGCGCCCGGGGCAGATCGACGCGTTCCTCGACCAGCACGCCGGCGCGGGAGTGCAACACCTGGGACTGCGCACCGACGACATCGTCACCGCCGTGGAGGCGCTGGGCCGACGCGGGGTGCGCTTCGCCGGCACACCCGCCAGCTACTACGACGCCCTGGAGGCGCGGGTCGGGCGGGTGGACGCCCCACTGGACCGGCTGCGTGAGCTGGGTGTGCTTGTCGACTCCGACCACGACGGTCAGCTGTTGCAGATCTTCGCCGAGTCGATGCACGTGCGTCGCACGCTCTTCCTGGAGCTGATCGAGCGGCGCGGCGCGCGGGGCTTCGGCAGCGGCAACATCAAGGCGCTCTACGAGGCCAAGGAACGGGAGTTGGCCGCCGTGGCGGCCACACCACAGGGGGTGGGGGCATGAGCGCGAGGAGTGAGCCGGGTTTGCGAGCCCCGCAGTCGCGAACCAGAGGCACAGTGACCGCTACCGAGTTCGAACCCGTGTTGACCGCCGAGGAGCAGGCGCTGCTGCCGTCCGACGACGACGTGCGGCACTACGCCGAGCACGGCTGGTACCTGTCGGGAAAGGTGTTCACCGACGACGAGGTGGACGCTCTCGCCGCCGCCGCGCAGCGCTACTACGACGGGGAGCGGGACCGTCGGCTGCCGGTGCGCCCACCGAAGCTCGCCTACTGGGACCCGTCCAAGGGCCCGGTGCAGCGGCACAACGACTACGTCCACCACGAGCACGACGGGCTCGGCGCGATCCTGCGCAAGCCGCTGATCGGCGCTGTCGCCGCCCGGCTGGCCGAGGCCGACGAGATCCGGGTCTTCCAGTCCACGCTGATCTACAAGCCACCGATCGACGGCGAGCCGAGCAACATCGTGCCCTGGCACTTCGACAAGCACTACTGGGCGTCCTCGTCGTCGGAGAAGATGCTCACCGCGTTCATCCCCTTCCACGACTGCGGCGAGGAGATGGGCACCATCACCATGGTCGACGGCTCGCACCGGTGGAAGGAGATCGGCGCTGACGACACCGTGGTGCGGCACTTCGCCGACCGGGACCGCAGCCAGCTGGAGGAGATGCTGGCCGAGAACGCCGCGTACAACGGCGCCGAGATCCGCAAGGTCCCGATGGTGATCCCCAAGGGACACGTGAGCTTCCACCACTGCCGCACCTATCACGGCAGCGGCCCCAACGTCAGCGGTCGCCCCCGGCAGGCGATCTCGCTGCACCTTCAGGACGGCGACAACGCCTGGCGGGAGTATCCGCTCTCCGACGGCACGCTCGCCGCGTACAACCACGACGTGCTGGTCCGCCGCACCCACGACGGGCGGCCGGACTACTCGGACCCCGACTACTGCCCGATCATCTGGCGCCACCGCGCCCAGCAGGGAGGCTGACATGTCACGGTACGACTGGGGTAAGACGCACCCGGGCATCGAGCGGTTGGAGCGGGCGGTGACCGACCGACGCGACGTCGTGGTCAAGCACCCGCTCTACGCCAACCTGGACACCCACGAGGCGCTGGTCACGTTCATGGAGCACCACGTCTTCGCGGTCTGGGACTTCATGTCCCTGCTGAAGTCGTTGCAGCGGCAGCTCACCTGCGTCACCGTGCCGTGGATCCCCACCGGCCCGACCGGCAGCCGCCGCCTCATCAACGACATCGTGATGGTGGAGGAGAGCGACGAACTGGGCGAGGGCTACATAAGCCATTTCGAGCTGTACGTGCAGGGCATGGCCGAGGCCGGCGCGGACACCTCCGCCGTGAACGCCCTGATCGACCTGCTGCGCGCCGGCCGGCCGGTGCCCGACGCGCTCGCCGAGGCGGGGGCACCGCCGGCGTCGGCGGCGTTCGCCGCGACCACCTGGCAGATCATCGACTCGACCCCGGTGCACTGCCAGGCCGCCGCGTTCGCGTTCGGCCGGGAGGACCTGATCCCGGACATGTTCACCCAGGTCGTCGCGGTCAACGAGCGCAGCAACCGGCTACACAAGTTCGTCGACTACCTGGAGCGGCACATCGAGGTCGACGGCGAACAGCACACCCCGATGGCGATGCAGATGCTCGCCGACCTGTGCGGCGACGACGACACCAAGTGGCAGGAGTGCGCCGACACTGTCAACACCGCCCTCGCGGCCCGGGCCCGGCTCTGGGACGACATCCTGGCCGCCATCAAGGGGCCTGCGTGACCGAGGCCGACCCGGTCCGGCTCTACCGCACGGTCCGGCTGATCCGCCGGTTCGAAGAACGGGCGGTGGAGCTGGTCCACGGCGGGCAGATCGTCGGCGGCATCCACCCGTACCTCGGTCAGGAGGGGATCGCCGCCGGCGTCTGCGCCGCGCTCGGCGCCGACGACGTGCTCGCCGGCACCCACCGCGGGCACGGGCACGTGCTGGCCCGGGGCGCCGACCCGAACCGCATGCTCGCCGAGCTGTGCGGGCGGACCACCGGCCTCAACGCCGGGCGGGGCGGTTCGATGCACGCCGCCGACCTGAGCATCGGCGTGCTCGGCGCCAATGCGATCGTCGGCGCCTCCGGGGCGATCATCACCGGCGCGGTCTGGGCCCGGCGACGCCAGGGCCACGACACCGTCGGGGTGAGCTTCTTCGGCGACGGCGCGGTCAACGAGGGGATGCTGTTGGAGGCGTTCAACCTGGCCGCGCTCTGGCGGGTGCCGGTGCTGTTCGTCTGCGAGAACAACGGCTACGCCACCACCATGCCGGTCGCCGGCGCGGTGGCCGGCAGCATCGCCGGCCGGGCCGCCGCGTTCGACATTCCGGCCGTCGAAGTCGACGGCCAGGACCCCGAGGCGGTACGCGTCGCCGCGTCCGCCGCCGTCGGCCGGATGCGCGCCGGTGGCGGCCCCGAACTGATCGAGGCCCGGACCTACCGTTTCGACGCCCACCACACCTTCGAACACGCGGTACGCCTCGACTACCGCGCGCCCGACGAGGTGACCCGAGGTCGGGCCCGGGACCCGGTCCGCATCCAGGGTGAACGGCTCTGCGACACCGACCGCGCCGCCGTGGACGCCGAGGTCGAGGCGACCCTCGACGCGGCGGTGCGGTTCGCCCTGGCCAGCCCGGAACCCGACCCGGCCGACGCGTTGACCTACCTGTACGCCAGCGGCCTGACCGCCCGCGCCGGAGGTGGCTGAATGACCGCACGCACCGGAGGTGGCTGAATGACCGCATGCACCGGAGGTGGCTGAGGTGCCCCGACTGTCGTACCGCCGGGCGCTGACCCGGGCCCTCGCCGACGAGTTGGCGCGCGACGACGCGGTGTTCCTGCTCGGCGAGGATGTCCAGGTCGGGGCGTCGATGGTGACCACCGGCCTGGCCAAGCGGTTCGGGGCCGAACGGGTCCGCGACACCCCGCTGTCGGAGCAGGCGTTCACCAGCTTCGCCACCGGGGCGGCGTTGGCCGGGCTGCGGCCGGTGATCGAGTTTCAAATTCCTTCGCTGCTGTTCCTGGTGTTCGAGCAGATCGTCAACCACGCGCACAAGTTCCCGCTGATGACCGGCGGGCAGTGCAGTGTCCCCGTCACCTACCTGGTGCCCGGCTCCGGCTCGCGTACCGGGTGGGCCGGGCAGCACTCCGACCACCCGTACAGCCTCTTCGCTCACGTCGGCGTGGTCACCGTCGTGCCGGCCACCCCGGCCGACGCGTACGGGCTGCTGGTCACCGCGATCCGCCACGACGACCCGGTGGTGGTGTTCGCGCCGGCCGGCGCGATGGACGTGCGCGACGACATCGACGACCTGGTGCCGGTGCCGTTGGGCCGGGGGCGGATCCACCGCTTCGGCGATGACGTCACAGTGGTCGCGATCGGACATCTGGTGCACGACGCGCTCGCGGTGGCCGAGGAGTTGGCCGACCAGGTCTCGGTGGAGGTGTTCGACCCCCGCACCCTGTACCCGTTCGACATCGACGGTCTCAGCGAGTCGGTGGCCCGCACCGGACGCCTCGTGGTGTTCGACGACGGTAACCGTTCCTGCGGAATGGCCGCCGAGATCATCACCTCGGTGGTGGAACGGGTCCGGCTGCTCGCCCCGCCGCGCCGGGTCACCCGACCGGACGGGGCGGTGCTGCCGTTCGCCCCGGCGCTGGACCGGGCCGTCCAGCCCGGCCGAGACCAGCTCACCACCGCCATCCACCTGACCATGAAGGACTCATCATGATCGACCCGAACTATCCGTGGCCGCCGGCCGGCCGGGCCTGGACCGACCTGCCGGAGCCGGCCCGTCGGGCCATGGTGGCCAGTGGTGCGGCGGCCTGGGAGCAGGTCTTCCACGGAAGGGCCACCTACAACAAGCAGTGGCGGTTGGCCCGCCCTCCGGTGCTCACCGCCGACGCCTGGCGGGAGCTCAACGAGGTCTGCGACAGGCTGGCGCAGCTCATCCTCGACGCCTGCCGTCGTCGGGCCGGCACCGCCGGTGAGCTGCGCCGGCTGCTCGGCGTGCCGGCGGGGGAGACCCGGCTGCTGGACGAGGCCGAGCCGCTGACCGAGGCGCTGCTGGCCGCGTACCGACCAGATGTGATCTTCTCGGCCGGGGTGCCGAAGTTCGTCGAGTACAACATCGACAGCAGCCTCGGCGGCGGGTTCGACGCCGACACCGTCATTCAGCGGTACGCGCGCCTCTACCAGGAGCAGGGCATCCTCGACGACCTGCCGCTACGGGCCGCGCCGTCCCTGCTGGACCAGCGGTTCGTGGCGATCCGCGAGGAGCTGCGGCTGCCCGAGGGCGCCCGGGTGGCGCTGCTGATGGACTTCGACGCCGACTACCCCGGCCTCGACGACCCGCAGACGTTCATCCGGATCCTCGACCCCCTCGCCGTACGGGCCCGGGACTTCGGCATCGACCTGGTCATCGCGCCGGTCGCCACCGCCGCCGTGGACGCCGACCACCGCCTGGTCGTCGACGGCGCGCCGGTCGACGCGCTGTTCCGGCTCTTCGTGCCCAACCGGGTCACGCCGACCGCCGGCCTGGACGCGGTGGCCGTGGCCCTCGCCTTCGGCACGCTACCGATGTTCGTGTCGACGGCGGCCTGGTTGCTCGGCAACAAGATCACCTTTGCCTGGCTGTGGGCGGACGTGGACGGGCTCCCCGCCGACGACCAGGCGCTGATCCGCCGGCACGTGCCGTACACGGTGCCGTTGACCGCCGCGGCGCTCGACCGGGCCATCGCCGAGCAGGCCACGTTGGTGGCGAAGCCGGCCGACGGTTCGGCTGGGCACGGGGTGCTGCTCGGCCCGGAGCTGAGCGCGGCGGACTGGGCCGACGGTGTGCGGGCCGCCGTCGACCAGGGCGGCGCGATCCTGCAGGAGTACCTGCCGACCGACCGGGTGTCGATGGACTTCGTCCAGATCGAGACCGGTGAGACGGTCACCGCCGACGTCCCGTACTCCCTGGCCCCGTACCTCTTCGGCCGCCAAGCCTCCGGCGGCCTGGCCCGGGTCGGCTACCCCGGCTGCGACGGAGTCCTCAACCTGGCCCACGGCGTCCTCCTGACCGGAATCCTCCTGACCACCTGACCCCCCCACCCACCCCACCCGGGCTCACCCCCCACTTGCCCCCGTTGATCATGAAGTTATTGCCCTTCGGGGCGGCGTGTCGTGGCAATAACTTCATGATCAACGCGCTGGGGGCAACGCGCTGGGGGTTAGAGGGTGCGGTGGGGGGAGAGGGTGCGGAGGGTTTGGGCTGTGGCTATGGCGTCGCTGCGGGCGCTGCCGTGGCGGCCGTCGGTGCTGTAGAGGGTGGGGTCGGCCGTCAGGGGGTGGTCGGTCAGGTGCACGTGGATCGTGTTCAGGCGCTCGGCCAGGGTGGCCGTGTGGGCGGAGAGGCGGCGCATTCGTTTCCCTAGACCGGCCCGGAGGTGCTCGGGCACCGCAGGGCTGTGCGAGACGTCGAACATGCCCACCGTGATCACGTCGGCGCCCCCGTCGCGCAGCGCGGTGATCATCGCGGTCAGCTCGGCGTCCACCGCCTCCGCGTCGTACGCCGGGTGGAAGGCGTCGTTGCCCCCGCAGACGACCAGCGCCAGGTCCGGTGCGAAGTCGAGCGCCGCGGCGAGCTGGGTGGCCCGCACCTGGTGCGCGCGCAACCCGCGTCGACCCAGATTCCGGTACGCCAGCCCGGGGCGTACGGCGCTCAGCTCGGCGGCGACCCGGTCGACCCACTGCACGTCCGGGTAGCCCGGTGTCGGCTCACACATCCCCTCCACCACGCTGTCGCCGAGTGCCACGAACCGCTGCCACGGGTGCCCGTGCAGCAGTTCGGCGGCCTCCCCGGGGCGCAGACAGTACGGGTCCGTCGATTCGGTGAGCGTCGATGGCATGTCGGCACGCTAGCCGACCGTCGGGCGGTCCGACCAGCCTGACCCCGATCCGGTGCGGGCCGGCCCGCACCCGGGGGAGGACCAGCAGCTCTACCCGGGCCTGACCGACTCGCGGTGGGCGGCGGCCAGCCGCTTCGGGGCCCGCGCGTACCACGCGTCGGTGATGACCTCGACCAGCTCGGACGGGCTGATCCGGTCAAGTCTGACCAGCACCGCCGGGTAGCCGTCGAAGTGCGGGGTGGTCAGGTAGATGGACGGGTCGTCGGCGAGCAGGGCCTCCTTGACGCCGAGGTCGGCCACTCGTACGCCGAGCAGCGGGCCGTCAGGTGCGGCGGCCCCGAGCGCGTCGAGATCGGGCCGCCGCAGCGGTCGCTCCCAGACGAATGGTTTGTCGCGCACCCGCCAGGCCGGCAGCCCATCGTACGAGGCCCGCTCGGTGGCCTCGGGCAGCGCTAGCGCGATCCGACGGACGTCGTCCCAACTGGCCATTCCCACACCGTACGGGTTCAGCGCGCCACGGCGTGCTCAGCGAGGAGTTCGCCGAGCACGTGCCCGGCCCGCTCGGCCTTGGCCGGGTCCTCATCGTCCAGGGTGATCAGCGCCTTCCACAGCGCCCAGCCCCGTCCGCGCGCCCAGGTGTCGTCGTCCAGATCGAGCGCCGCGCGGAAGGCGGCGCGGCTGGGGCCGTGCAGCAGGGTCCAGGCGATCACGGTGTCGCAGGCCGGGTCGCCCACACCGGAGCAGCCGAAGTCGATGACCGCGGCGAGCCGGCCGTCGCGGACCAGCAGGTTGCCCTCCGCGACGTCGCCGTGGAACCAGACCGGCAGGCCGGGCCAGACGGCGTCGAGGGCGGCCTGCCAGATGCCGGCGACGACGTCGACGGGCAACCGGTCGCGGTGCGCCTCGATCGCCGCCCGGGTCTCCGCGTCGTACGTGGACAGCGGGCCGCCCCGCCAGGCGCTGTGCGGGCCGGCCAACGGGCCGTCAGTGGCGTCGACGCGACGCAGGGCGCTCAGGAAACCGCCGAGGTCGGTGGCGAACCGGGTCAGGTCGTCGATCCGCTCAGCTCGGGCGGTCTGCCCGTCGATCCACCGGTAGACCGACCACGGGTACGGGTACCCGGCCCCGGGCCGGCCATGGGCCAGCGGAACGGGGATCTCCACCGGCAACTGTGGCCCGAGCACCGGCAGCCAGCGCTGCTCCTTGTCGACCTGGAGGGCGTACCCGGCGCCGCTGGGCAGCCGCACGGTCATCTCCCCACCCAGGTGGAAGGTGCGGTTGTCCCAACCGCCGACCTCGACGGGGCGTACCGGAAGCTGCGCCCACCGGGGGAACTGCTCGGCCACCAGTCGGCGGACCATTGCCACGTCGATCCGGTCGGCCAAGGCGGCGTCGGTCACCGGGACGCCGGGCGGCGGCTGCGCGCTCATCTGTGCGAGCCTGCGGCAGCCCGGGCCGGGCCACAACCGGTTTACGGGGTTGCGGCGGGGGTGGGCCGCGCCGGTGTCTCCGGGCCCACCGCCCGGTTCAACAGCGGGTACGCGGTGATCACCAGGCACGCCGCCGCCATGGTCAGCAGGGCCGGGGTGAGCCCCAGCGCGTCCACCGACCAGCCGCCGAGCAGCGCGCCGACCGGCAACCCGACGAACGCCAACGAACCGGCGATGCCGAGCACCCGGGTCTGCAACTCCGGCGGCACCCGTTCGTAGAGCGCCACCCCGAGCAGGGGGTTGACCGCCGCGATACCGATTCCGGACAGGAACGTCACCACGAGCACCACCGGCAGATCGTCGCTGATCGCCAGGGCCACCAGTCGGGGCGTCCCGGCGACCAGCGCGCCGACCAGGAACGTCAACCGACGGGGCAGCCGGGGCCCGAGCGCGGTGAACACCAGGTTGCCCAGCAGCGCGCCCGCCGAGAACGCCGCCAGCACCAGGCCGAGGCCGCTCGGCCCGTGCAACTCCCGGGCGATCCAGACCGGGATGTAGACGGCCACGCTGGCGTTGGCCACCATGTTCAGCGCCGAGATGACGGCGAGCATGCCCAGCAGCGGCCGGTCCCTGAACAGGTAGCTGAAGCCGCCCCGCAGGGCACGCAGGTAACTCTCTTGCTGGGCGGGTTGCGCCGGGGCGGCCGGCGGGCGGACCAGGACGCCGATGAGCAACGCGCAGACACCGAAGCTGGCCGCGTCGATGAGGATCGCCTCGGTCACCCCGAACGCGGCGATCAGCAGGCCGCCCACGGCGGCGCCGAACAGGGTCACCACCCGGCTGAGCCCGTCGTACGCGGAGGTCAGCCGGATCAGCGGCACCCCGGCGGCCTCCGCCACCGGCCGGAACATCACGTGCTTCACCCTGTCCCCGATGCCCCGTAGCGCGCCGGCCACCGCGACGAGCGCCACCAGCGGGGCGAAGCCCAACCACGGGGTCAACGCGACGACGACCATCGCCACCGCGCTGCCCGCGTCGCAGAGGATCGAGGTCCGGCGCAGGCCGATCCGGTCCGCCCAGGGGGTGCCCAACGCGCTGGACAGCAGGTACGGCAGGGTCTCGGCGAACGCGACCAGGCCCATCTTGGTGGGGCTGCCGGTGGTGACCAGCACCAGCCACGGGATGGTCACCACCGAGATGCGGGTGCCCAGGTTGGAGATCAGGTCGGCGCTGACCAGGACGACCAGTTGCCGGCGGGGGGTCACGCCCCGACCGCCGCCGCCCGACGGGCCGCGTGCCGCGCGCGCAGCGCCCGCTTGTCCACCTTCATCGACCGGTTCACCGGCAGCCGGTCGACGAACTCCACAGCGGCCGGCGCCCACATCTCGTTGAGTTCGGTGGTCGCCAGGTCGATCAGCTCCGCCCCGGTGACCGTCGCGCCCGGCCCGAGCACCACGTACGCGTACGGCACCTCACCGACCGTCTCGTCCGGCACGCCGATCACGGCGGCGGCCCGTACCTGGGGGTGCCCGACCAGCACATCCTCGATGGGACGGCAGAAGATGGCCCAGTTCCGCCGATGCGTGACGATCATGTCGTGCGCCCGATCGACCAGGTAGAGGTAGCCGTCGTCGTCGAGATGGCCGATGTCGCGGGTGCGCACCCACCCGTCGACGAGCGTCTGCGCGGTCAGCTCCGGCTGACCGTGGTAACCGGCGAAGCTCAGTCGGGTCTGCACCCACACCTCGCCGTCGCGGCCCGTCGGCAGCACCGCGCCGTCGTCGTCGCGGATCTCGATGCGCACGTCGCCGTAGGGCCGCCCGCACGAGCGCAGCCGCTCCGGGTGCTCCGGATCGTCGGTCAGGCCGGGCAGCGCGGTGATCACGACCGCCTCGCTGAGGCCGTACACGATGCGCAGCACCGGGCCGAAGCGCGCGATGGCCTGGCGCAGCCGGGCGGGCGCGGCGGGCCCGGCGCCCACGTTGAACATGAACATGGCGGAGAAGTCCGCGCCGATCAGCGCCGGGTGGTCCAGCACCTCGTAGAGCATCGGTGGGGTGACGAAGGTCGAGTTGATCCGCTCGCGCTGCACGGTGTCCACGAAGGCCACCGGGTCCCAGTCGTCACGCAGGAACAGCACCCCGCCGGTGAACAGGTTGAACAGCGTGGTGATCTGCCCGCTGGCCAGCCACATCGGCGAGTGCGACAGGTGCCGCAGCAGCGGGAACCCGGCGGCGCGGAAGTCGGCGGCCAGGGTGAGGATCTGGGCGTAGAAGCTCTCCCGGTGGTGCACCAGCTTGGGGGCTCCGGTGGTGCCGCTGGTCTGCAGGAACGACTCGGGTGCCGGCACGGTCGCCGGTAGGTCCGATACGTCGGCGTCGGCGGTCAGGTCGGGGCCGGCTCCGCCCGCGCCCAGACAGCACACCGGTGTGCCGGGCAGCGCGGCGGCCAGCTCCGGGCCCAGGCTGGCCCGGTCCCGGGCGTCGTAGACCAGGGCGTCGGGGCGGGCCAACCGGATGAACTCGTCGACCTCCCGGCGCGCGGTCACCGGGGCGACCCACATCGTCCGGCAGCCCAGCAGGTGCAGGGCGAGCTGCAGCAGCGGCCCCTCCACCGCGTTCGCGACGGTCACCAGCACCGCCGACCCGGGCCGTACGCCATGCCTGGTCAACGTCGCGGCCATCGCCCGGACCCGCGCGGCGGCCTCGGTGTAGGTGAGTCGCCGATCGGCCCCGACCAGCGCCTCCCGGTCGCCGAATTCGGCGAACAGATCCAACACCCTGTGCACGTACATCGTGGTGTGCCCGGGTCCGTCAGTCATCCGGCAGCCCCCATCCGAGAAAGCGGCGGTCCCCGGGCAGCTCCCGGTGACGACGCGACGGTGGCGCGCTCGGGCGACCGCACCGCCGCCGCCTGGAAGCCTAGGTCGGAAACCGCCGGTCGGAACCGTGCCGACGGGCGGTCCGAGCGGCCCGCCGGACATTTGATCACGTCGATCAGGTTGATTGACGCCCGTCTGTGGGGGCGGCTAGGTTTCTGGACCATCGTCCAGGCGGGCGCCGTCGACGGACGGCCCTGGGCTCCACACGATGGAGGTTCCATGGCAACGGCAACCCCGAAGAGATGGCCTGTCATCGCCGCCGCGGCCGCGCTGTTGGTCGCCGGCGCACCCGCCGTCGTCGCCAGCGCCGGCCCGTCCAGCGCCGGCCCGGCCGGCCCCGCCGCCGGGCGGCCCGATCGCGCCGACTGGGCGGGCAGTTGGGCCACCGCGGTCACCCGGGGCAACTCGGTCGGGTTGACCAACACCGGCCTCAACGACCAGAGCGTCCGGATGATCGTGCACGTCTCGGTGGGCGGCCCGGCGCTACGGGTCCGGCTGAGCAACCTCTACGGCGAGCAGGCGGTCAAGGTCGGCCGCGCCACCGTCGCCCGGCCGAACACGGCGACCCCCGACGACCTCTCCGACATCGACCCGGCGTCGGTGCGCCCGTTGACCTTCACCGGTGCCACCACGGCGACCATGAACCGGGGCGCGGAGTTGCTCAGCGACCCGTTGACCTTCCGGGTCGCTGACGACAGTGACCTGGTGGTCACCCTGCACTTCCCGACGCCGACCGGCCCGACCACGTTTCACGGGCAGTCCCAACAGGCCAACTTCATCGGCGCCGGCGATCTGACCGGGGCGGCCGAGGGCACCGGGTTCACCACCCGTCCCACCTGCTGCTGGTTCTTCCTCTCCGGCATCGACGTGCAGCGCAAGGCAAGCCCCGGCGCGCTGGTCGTGCTCAGCGACTCCATGGGGGACGGCAACGGCAGCACCGTCAACGCCAACCGGCGCTGGCCCGACCTGCTCTCCGACCGGCTGCTCGCCGACCGGCCGGACAAGCACACCCCGGGCGTGCTCAACCTGAGCCTGGCCGGCAACCGGCTCAACCACGAGGGCACCGAGCCGGGCGACGGCGACTACCCCGGCTACTACCAGCTCGGCCCGAACGCGGCGGCCCGGCTCAACGAGGACGTCTTCGGCCAGACCGGGGTGCGTACCGTCGTCACCCACCTGGGCATCAACGACATCTGGATGTCGAACGACACACCCGAGGCGATCATCGCCACTCTGCGGCAGATCAACCAGCAACTCCAGCAGCGCGGGCTGACCAGCCTGGTGGCCACGCTGACGCCGTACGAGGGGCACGGCGCACCGGGCGTGTGGACGCCGCAGAAGGAGGCCACCCGCCAGGCGGTGAACGCGTACCTGCGCGGCAGCCGGGAGTTCGACGGGCTGCTCGACTTCGACCGGGTGCTGCGTGACCCGGCCCGACCCAGCCAGTTGCTGGCCGCGTACGACTCGGGGGACCACATCCACCCGAACGACGCCGGCAACCAGGCACTGGCCAACGCCGTGCCGCTGCGGCTGCTCGATCTGTGACATCGGTCGGGGGCGGCGGGTGATCCTCGCCGCCCCCGGCCACCGACATCCTGGGGAGGAGTTTCGTCATGGAGGTAGGGGAGTTACTCACCGGTCTGTACAGCGAACAGGGCCGACAGGATCCGTACCCGTGGTATGCGGAGCTGCATCGGCTCGGGCCGATCAGCGCGGTGCCGGCGCGCGCCGAGCACCGTACGGTGGCCGCGGTCGCGGTCGGCTACGACCTGATCGACGGGTTGCTGCGCGATCCGGAGTGGACGAAACAGCCGCCGCCGGGCTGGGAGGAGCAGGAGATCCTGCGGACCTTCCAGACCTCGATGATGTTCATCAACCCGCCCGATCACACCCGGATGCGGCACGTCTTCTCCCGCACCTTCACGCCGCGCCGCCTCGGCGCGCTGGAACCGGTGATCCTGCGGGTCGTCGACGAGCTGCTGGACCGGATGGCGGACGCCGGGGAGGGCGTTGTCGACTTCGTGGCCGACTTCGCGTACCCGATCCCGGCCCTGGTGATGGCCGAGTTCATCGGGATCCCGGTCGCCGAGCTGCCGTGGTACCGCGAGCGGGTGGAATGGATCGACGAATTCCTGGACGTGGCGGGGAAGACCCCGCAGCGGCTGGCCGCGGCCAACACCGCCGCAGAGGATCTGCGGGTCTTCTACCGCGAGCTGATCGGGCACCGTCGTCGGGTTCCCGGAGACGACCTGCTCAGCGGGTTGGTCGAGGCGCTCGACTCGGGGGAGGTGGAGCTGACCGAGGAGGAGCTGATCAGCAACCTGATCGTGCTGTTCAACGCCAGCTTCGTCACCACCGTCTACATGTTCAGCAACGGGCTGCCGTTGTTGCTGGCGCACCCGGAGACGGTAGCGGCGCTGCCCACCGACGCCACGCTGGCACAGGGTTGCGTCGACGAGGTGCTGCGGTTGGCGAGCCCGGTGCACTTCCTGGCCCGCGCCGCGCCGGCCGACACCGTGCTGGACGGCGTGCCGGTCGCCAAGGACGACAACGTGCTGATCATGATCGGGGCGGCGAACCGGGACCCGGCCCGCTTCCCGGCCCCGGACACCTTCGATGCGACCCGTCCCGGCCCACCGTCGCTGGCCTTCGGGGTGGGCCTGCACTTCTGCCTCGGCGCGGCGGTGTCGCGGTTGGAGGGACGGCTCGCGCTGCCCCGTCTGTTCGCCCGGTTCCCCACGCTGACAGTCACCGAGACGCCGACGTACAGCGGCAGCCTGTTCCTGCGCGGCATCGACAAGCTGCTGGTCAGCACCGGTGGATAGGAGCGACATGGCCCTGCACCCGGAGGTGGCGGCGTACCGGGCGGCCCGGGCCGCGGCCGGCACCCCGCCGCTGTACACCCAGACCCTCGCCGAGGCGCGCGCCGCGGACCTGGCCGCGATCCGCGCCGGCAGCGGCGCGGTCGAGCCGGTGACCGAGGTACGCGACGAGCGCATCCCCGGCCCCGCCGGTGAGCTGCCGCTGCGGGTGTACCGGCCGAGCGGGTCGGGTCCGCTGCCCACCCTGCTGTACTTCTTCGGCGGCGGCTGGACGCTCGGCAGCATCGACACCGCCGACGGCATCTGCCGGCGCCTGGCCAACGCCGTGCCCTGTCAGGTGATCACCGTCGGCTACCGCCGCGCCCCGGAGCACCCCTTTCCGGCGGCGGTGCACGACTGCCACGCCGCCACCTCGTGGAGCGCCGGGCACGCCGACCGGCTGGGCGTGGACCCGACCCGGCTGGCGGTGGGCGGGGACAGCGCCGGCGGGAACCTGGCCGCCGCGGTCACCCTGCTCAGCCGTACGGACGGGCCACCACTCGCCGCGCAACTGCTCGTCTATCCGAACACCGACTCCAGCGCCGAACCGGTCGGTGACGACGACCCGACACTGTTCAACGGCCATTCGGTCGCCTGGTACCGGCGGCACTACTTCTCCGACCCGGCGCACGCCCGGGATCCGCTGGCGTCGCCACTGCTCGCCGACGACCTGTCCGGGTTGCCGCCGGCGCTGGTGATCACCGCCGAACTGGACCCCCTCCGCGCCGAGGGGCAGCGGTACGCCGAGCGGCTGCGCGACGCTGGTGTGTCCACCCGGCTGGCGCACTACCCGGGCATGATCCACGGGTTCTTCGCCATGCCCGGAACCTTCGCCGACGGGCGAAGGGCGCAGCGCGGCGCGGCGGCGTTCCTCCGGGAGCGCTTCGGGCTGCCGACCGTGCCGGACGACGTGGATGAGCCGGCCGAGCCGGTGGCCGCGACGGGCCCGGGGACAGCCGATGGGTGAACGGGTGCTGGCCGACCCGCCGACCGTGTCGCTCGCCGACTACGCCGAGCGGGCCCGGGCCGTGCTGCCGCCGGACGTGTGGGACTACCTGGCCGGGGGCAGCGCGTCCGAGGTGACCCTCGCCGCCAACCGACACGCGCTGGACCGGGTCGCGGTGCTGCCCCGGGTGCTGCGTGGCGTGGACACGGTCGACCTCGGCGCCGACCTGCTCGGCCGTCGGTACGCCATGCCGGTCGGAGTGGCGCCGATGGCCTACCAGCGGCTGGTGCACCCGGACGGGGAGTTGGGTCTCGCGGCGGCGGCCGGCGCGGCCGGGATCCCGTACCTGGCGAGCACGCTGGGCAGCACACCCATCGAACAGGTGACCGGGGTGGGCGCGGACGTCTGGTTCCAGCTGTACTGGCTGCGCGACCGGGCTCTCGTCCGCGACCTGCTGGACCGGGTGGCGGCGGCCCGGTGCCGGGCGTTGGTTGTCACCGTGGACGTCCCGGTGCTCGGCCGACGTCCCCGGGACCTGCGCAACGCGTTCCGGCTGCCGCCCGAGGTGGTTGCCGCGAACCTCCCCGACGGCCGCGACGCGCTGGCGCACTCCGGTGCCCCCGGGGTGTCCGCGATCGCCGTGCACACCGCGGCGTCGTTCGCGCCGGCGCTGCGCTGGGCGGACCTGGCGTGGCTGCGCGAGCAGGTCGACCTGCCGCTGGTGGTCAAGGGCCTGCTGGACCCGCGCGACGCTGTCGAGGCGGTACGGGTCGGTGCGGACGCGGTGGTCGTCTCCAACCACGGCGGGCGGCAACTGGACGGCTCACCGGCGAGCGTCACCATGCTGCCGGAGGTCGTCGACGCGGTCGGGGACGGGTGCCAGGTACTGCTGGACAGCGGCATCCGCAGCGGCACCGACGTGCTGCGTGCGCTGGCGTTGGGTGCGTCCGGGGTGCTGATCGGTCGGCCGCTGCTCTGGGCGCTGGCCGTCGGTGGCGAACCGGCCGCCCGGGACGCGTTGGCGCTGCTCGGCACCGAGTTGACCGACGCGCTCACCCTGGCCGGCTGTGCCGACCCGGTGGCGGCCGGCGAACTGCGTACCCTCGGGGTGGGTTGACGGGTGAGCGCCGCGGAACCGGTCGACCTGACCGTCGCCGACCTGCACCCCGCGCTCGGTGACCCGGCGCTGACCTCGATGAACTTCCTCAACGAGGTGTCCGAACGCTACCCGGCGGCGGTGTCGCTCGCGGCCGGCCGGCCGTACGAGGAGTTCTTCGACCTCGCGGCCGTGCACCGGCACCTGGACGCCTTCCACCGGCACCTCGTCGACGACCTGGGGCACCGACCCGAGCAGGCCCGACGACTGCTGCTGCAGTACGGCCGGACCAAGGGCATCGTGCACCACCTGATCGCCCGCAACCTCGCCGTCGACGAGGGGATCAGCGTCGACCCGGAGGACGTCGTGGTGACCGTCGGCTGCCAGGAGGCCATGTTCCTGGTGCTGCGAGCGTTGCGGGCCGGGCCGACGGACGTGCTGCTCGCGGTCGCCCCGACCTACGTCGGGCTGACCGGGGCGGCCCGGCTGGTGGACCTGCCGGTCTGGCCGGTCGCCGGCGGGTCGTCCGGGGTCGACCTGGCCGACCTGGCCGCCCAGGTACGCCGGGCACGGGCGGCGGGGCTGCGGCCGCGCGCCTGTTACCTGATGCCGGACTTCGCCAACCCCTCCGGGGTCAGCATCGACGCCGGACACCGGCAACGGTTGCTGGACCTGGCGGCGCAGGAGGATCTGCTGCTGCTGGAGGACAACCCGTACGGCCTGTTCCACAGCGACGACGGGCCGCGCTCGCCCACCCTGAAGGCGTTGGACACCGGTCGGCGCGTCGTCTATCTCGGCTCGTTCGCCAAGACCGTGCTCCCCGGCGCACGGGTCGGGTACGTCGTCGCCGACCAGCGGGTGGCCGGGCCGGGCGGGCGGGTCGGCCCGTTCGCCGACCAACTCGCCATGATCAAGAGCATGGTCACGGTCAACACGTCGCCGATTGCGCAGGCGGTGATCGGCGGCCGGCTGTTGGAGCACGGTTGCAGTCTGGTGGCCGCGAACACCCGGGAGCGGTCCGCGTACACCCGGAATCTGCGCCACCTGGTGGCCGGCCTGGCCCGGCGGTTCCCGCCCGGGGCGGACGGCGCGGCGTCGGTGCGTTGGACGGTGCCGGCCGGTGGGTTCTTCGTGGTGGTGACCGTGCCGTTCCCGGTCGACGACGCGTTGCTGGACCGCTCGGCACGTGACTATGGCGTGCTGTGGACGCCGATGGCGCACTTCTACGACGACACGGCGCCGGTGTGCGCGTTGCGGTTGTCGGTCAGCGCGGTCACGCCGGAGCAGATCGACGTCGGGTTGGATCGCCTCGCGGCGCTGATCACCGACGAGCTGACCCGCCGGGCGGGTTGACGCACCGCGTTCATCGGATGGCAATGTGCGACGACCCGCCTGCCGCCGTCCTGGGTGGACAGACATAATAGGGCCCATGGTTGCCTGGGAGTACGCCCTGCTCGTCCGTCGCTATCAGGGACAGGGCCGCAATTTTCACGTCTCGTTCGTCTGGTACGCGCCGGACGGTTCCCGTAAGGACATCACCGCCTACGGCGACACCGCCATCGCGCACCTCAACCTCGCCGGCCGCGAGGGGTGGGAGCTGGTCTCCGCCGCCGAGGACGTCAACAACGTCCAGGGCAGCACCGAAGTGCACCGCTACCACCTGAAGCGCCCCCTGGTCTGACCCTCCGGAGGGCTTCACCCCGTCCGCCTGCGTCGATCATGGAGTTGTGGTGGTGGACGAAAGTCGCTACCCGCCCTGATTCGGGCACCACAACTCCATGATCGACGCGAGTCGGTCGGGTCAGCCCAGGTCGACCGAGGGGTAGAGCGGGTGCGTGGCCAGCAGGTCGGTGGCCTGCCGGGCGACCTTGTCGGCCAGGCCCGGGTCCAGGGTGTACTTCGCCTTCGACGGGGTGCCGTCGGCGTTGGCGCCCGCGGTGGTCTGGGTCAGCACGGTGTGGATCAGCTCGGCGGTCTGGTCCATCTCGGCGGTGCCGAGGCCCCGGGTGGTCAGCGCCGGGGTGCCGATCCGGATGCCGGACGTGTACCAGGCGCCGTTCGGGTCCTGCGGGACCGAGTTGCGGTTGGTGACGATGCCCGAGTCGAGCAGGGCCTGCTCGGCCTGCCGACCGGTGAGCCCGTAACCGGACACGTCGATCAGCACCAGGTGGTTGTCGGTGCCACCGGTGACCAGCTTCGCGCCCCGGTGCAGCAGCCCCTCGGCGAGCGCCTGCGCGTTGTCGACGATCCGCTGGGCGTAGTCGGCGAAGTCGGGCCGGCGTGCCTCCGCGAGCGCGACCGCCTTGGCGGCCATCACGTGCGGCAGTGGACCACCGAGCACCATCGGGCAGCCCCGGTCCACCTGGTCGGCCAGCTCCGGCTGGCAGAGCACCATGCCGCCGCGCGGGCCGCGCAACGACTTGTGCGTGGTGGTCGTGACGATGTGCGCGTGCGGCACCGGGTCGAAGTCACCGGTGAAGACCTTGCCGGCCACCAGACCGGCGAAGTGCGCCATGTCGACCATGAAGGTCGCGCCGACCGAGTCGGCGATCTCGCGCAGGATCCGGAAGTTCACCTTCCGGGGGTACGCCGAGTAGCCGCCCACCAGGATCAACGGCTTGAACTCGCGGGCAGCCTCGGCCACCCGGTCGTAGTCGATCAGGCCGGTCGCCGGGTCGGTGCCGTAGCTGCGCTGGTCGAACATCTTGCCGGAGATGTTCGGCCGGAAGCCGTGGGTGAGGTGGCCACCGGCGTCCAGCGACATGCCGAGCATCCGCTGGTTGCCCAGCTCGCGGCGCAGCGCGAACCAGTCGGCCTCGGTGAGGTCGTTGACCTGGCGGACCTGGGCCTTCTTCAGGGCGGGGGACTCCACCCGGTCGGCCAGCACCGCCCAGAAGGCGACCAGGTTGGCGTCGATCCCCGAGTGCGGCTGCACGTACGCGTGCGCGGCGCCGAACAGCTCCCGGGCGTGCTCGGCTGCGAGCGCCTCGACGGTGTCGACGTTCTGGCAGCCGGCGTAGAAGCGGCGACCGACGGTGCCCTCGGCGTACTTGTCGCTGAACCAGTTGCCCATCGCCAGCAGGGTCGCCGGGGAGGCGTAGTTCTCGCTGGCGATCAGCTTGAGTGACTCTCGCTGGTCGGTCAGCTCGGCGCCGATGGCGTCGGCGACCCGCGGCTCGACAGCCCGGATCACCTCAAGGGCGCTCCGGAATGCGGTGGACTCGGCGTTGCGGGACATGCGACCTCCAACAGACGTGCGGGAAGGCCCAGGCGCTCGGCAAACGTCCACGTGACGAGGCCGCTCCCCGATGGTTTTCCATCCCCACGCGCCAGTAACGGCCCGGGCCGATCCTACCGGGCCGGGCCCGGTCGTTCGGGCCGCCCTCCGGGAGGCGACCATCCCACGGTGCTCGGTAGGTGCCCCCTCCTCTCGCGATCTTGCACTTTCTGTCGCGACAAAACGTCACCAAATATCGCTAACTAGCAGCGGAAAGTGCAAGATCGCGGGGTGGGGCGGGGCGGGGCGGGGCGGGGCGGGGCGGGGCGGGGCGGGGCGGGGCGGGGCGCGGCGCGGCGCGGTGGGGGTACGCGGCGCGTCGGCGCGCAGCGCGATCATCTTCTCGCCGATCTCCTGGAGCTGCTTGCGGCCCAGCGCGTCGCGGACCTTGGGGAACCACTCCTGCTCTTCCTCCTCGACGTGGTGGGTGACGTTCTCGATCAGCAGCCCCTTTTCGGCGTCCTGGAAGGCCTTGAACAGGCGGCGCATTTCCTTGTGGTCCTCTTTGAGCAGGACGATGGCATCGGTCGACACCGGTCTGACCTCCCTGAAAAGTCTCGGCTGGTGTGGTTCCGGTACCCCGACACCGACTACGGAAACAGGTGAAACCGCCTCAGACCATGGCCAGGGTGCGGGGGATCTCGTCGAGCAACTCCCGGGCCAGAAAGCCGATCCGGCCATAGCGGGGGACCAGCCGCTGGCCGCTCACCGAGTGCGCGAACGAGCCCCAACAGGCCGCCTGCGCCGGGTCGGCACCCCGGGACAGCAACCCCGCCAGCAATCCGGCGAGCACGTCCCCGCTGCCGGAGGTGCCCAGCCCGGCGTCGCCGCTCTCCTCCCGCCAACCCCGCCCGTCCGGGGCGGCCACGTGCCCGTACAGCGAGACCACGGCCTCGTACCGGGCGGCCACCTCGGCCGCCTCGGCGTCCAGGTCGTCGCCCGGGTCCCGGCCGAGCAGGTGCCCGGCCTCGGTGACGTTGGGGGTGAGCACCACCGGCCGACCCGAGCCGACCAGCAGGTCCGGTGCGTGGCTGAGCGCACCGAGGGCGTACGCGTCGAGCACCAGCGACGTGTCCGGACGGGCCGCCTCCAGGACCAGGCTGAGCAGGCGGTTGGTCTCGTCGATCGCCTTCAGACCCGGCCCGATCGCCACCGCGTCGGCCTGCCCGACCAGGTCGCCGAGCTGGCCGTCCCGGTCGGCGGCCACCGCGCCGTCGGCGGTCTCCGGCAGACCGATCACCAACGCCTCCGGCACCTGGATGCTCAGCGCGGCGGCGGTGGACTCGGCCGCGGCGAGCTGGAGCACCCCGGCGCCGGCGCGCAACGCGGCCACCCCGGCGAGCAGCACGGCGCCCGGCGTGAAGCGGGAACCGCCGACCACCAGCACGGTGCCCCGGCTCTCCTTCCCACCGACCGGCACCGGCAGCGCCCAGTCCCGCAGCAGTCCGGGCGTGATCACCTTCACCTCAGACCGGCTCGGCATGGATCTCGTCCTCCCTGGTCGGCTGGGCGCCCTGTCGGTGCAGGTGGCCGACCTCGTTGAAACCATCAAGCGTCAGCCGGTGCTCCGCGTCGGCGGACCAGTCGGTGATGGAGCAGTTGGCGATCACGTGCTGGCGGGTCAGCGCCATCAGGTCCGTCTCGGTCAGCCCCTCCACCAGGTAGCGCAGCAGAAAGACCAGCGCGTCGTGGCCGAAGAGCAGAACACGCTGGCCCTCGTGGTCTCGGCGCAGGTCGCCGAGGAGCGTGCGCAACCGCAGCGCCACGTCCGTCCAGGACTCTCCGCCCGGCGGCCGGTAGTAGAACTTGCCGAGTCGTTCCCGGCGCGCGGCCTCGTCCGGGTACCGCCGCCGCACCCCATGACCGGTCAGCCCGTCGAGGATGCCCAGCTCCCGGTCGCGCAGCCGCTCGTCCCGGCTCACTGGAATGTCGGTGCCGTGCAGTGCCAATTCGGCGGTGGAGACCGCCCGCAGGTACGGCGAGACCACCGCGACGTCCGGTCGACGGTCCGGGGGAAGGCCGGCCAGCCAACGACCGGTGGCCCGGGCCTGCTCCTCGCCGGTGGGGGAGAGCGGCACGTCGGCGTCGCGGTGCCTGAGGCCGATCAGCTCATCACCGGTCGCCTCGGCGTGTGTCGCCGCCACGTTCGCGGTGCTCTCACCGTGCCGGATGATCCAGAGCGTCGCCAGTTCCGCCATGCCGCCCCCGTACCCGGGTGCCCACCGCGGTAACCGTGGCCCCGTCGATCGCACGCCGTCTGACGACCGTGCAGGTCGCCACCGTTCTTCGGGGCAGCGTCGCGACGGGTTGATGCGCAACAATGTGTTCGACAGCCAACGGGGGGGTGTCGACGGTGACCGTCGTGCGAGGTCTGCGGGAAGCGTTTCTATTGTTCGTGATAGCCGGGGTGCTGGTCGCCGTCGCGGCAGCGATCTGGGTGGCGATCGCCGGCGGTGCCTACACCAACCGGCTGGGCATCGGCTTGGTCGTGGTGGGCGGGCTCGTCGGCGTGACGGGCGACCTGACGCTGAGCCGGGTGGGCATGCTCGGCCCGCGCGCCACCTTCGGCGCCGCACCTGAGCGCGAGACGGCCGACGGTGGCCGGGTGCTCACCGGCGTCGGCATCTTCCTCTTCGTCGGGCTGCCACTGGTCGTGGTCGGCGTGTTGCTGATCACCTGACCGGGTGCGCCAGCCCCGCCGTCGCCGGCCAGTTCCGCCGCCGCGCCGCACGGGTGTCCGTTCGATGGCCGTACGACGTGCCTGCGCGTCGTACCCTCGGCAGATGGCCACGGCGGCGGAGGAGATCCAGGTCGGCGAGCGGCTGGTCCGCGTCTCCAGCCCCGACAAGCCGTACTTTCCCGAGCGTGGGCTGACCAAGCTGGACGTGGTCAACTACTTCCTGTCGGTGGGTGACGGCATCCTGCGCGCGTTGCGGGATCGGCCGACCATGCTGGAACGCTGGCCCCGCGGTGTCTTCGAGGGCGCGACGATCGCCACCCGGCAGACCAACCGGGGCGACGCGTTCTACCAGAAGCGGCTGCCCGCGGGGGCGCCCGACTGGGTGCGGACCGCGCACATCACCTTCCCCAGTGGCCGTACCGCCGACGAGGTCGCGCCGAGCGAGCTGGCGGTGGTCATCTGGGCCGCCAACCTGGGCACCCTGCGATTCCACCCGTGGCCGGTCACCGCCGCCGACGTGGAACGCCCCGACCAGCTGCGCATCGACCTGGACCCGATGCCCGGCGTCGGCTTCGAGCAGGTGGTGCCGGTGGCGCACGAGGTGCGGGCGTTCCTCGCCGAGCTGGGCATGACCGGCTACCCGAAGACCACCGGCGGCCGGGGCCTGCACGTCTACCTGTCGATCGAGCCGCGGTGGAGCTTCGGTGACTGCCGTCGGGCGGTGCTCGCGCTGGGCCGGGAGATGCAGCGCCGGCTGCCGGACCTGGTCACCACCACCTGGTGGCGTGAGCAGCGGGACCGGCCGGTCTTCGTCGACTACAACCAGATGGCCCGGGACCACACGGTGACCTCGGCGTACTCGATCCGGCCGACGCCGGCGGCGCTGGTCTCCGCGCCGTTGGACTGGTCGGAGCTGGACCAGGCCCGACCGGAGGACTTCGACGTGCTCAGCATGCCGGCCCGGTTCGCCGAGCGCGGTGACCCGCACGCCGGCCTGGACGGTGACCGGCACTCGCTGGAGCCGCTGCTGGAGTTGGCCGACCGCGACGGGCTGGAGGCCCCGCCGGAGCGGTGAGCCATCCCGGTCACGCCCAGGGGCTGCCGGCCCCGTCGAACTCCTCGAAGACCAGCCAGGTGCGGGTGGACAGCACCCCGGGAATGCTCTGCACCCGGCCCAGCACCACGTCGCGCAGCGCGGCGTTGTCCGGGGCGCGCACCAGCGCGAGCACGTCGTGGTCACCGCCGAGCAGCGCGGCGTGCTCGATGTAACGCACCTGGGCCAGCTCGGCCGACACCTCTCGCCAGGTGTTCTGCTCGATGGTCAGGGCGATGTACGCCGACGTGCCCAGCCCGGCCGCCGCGGGCGCCACCTGGGCCCGGAACCCGGTGATCACCCCGTCGCGGAGCAACCGCTCCACCCGCGCGTACGCGTTGGTGCGGGAGATGTGGATTCGTTCGGCGAGGGTACGCACCGACGTCCGACCGTCGCGGACCAGCTCGTCGAGGATCCGCCGGTCGACCTTGTCCAGGGATCGGGCCGATCGTCCCGATTCCGCGGCCCGGCCCGCTTCGTCGGCGGTCTCCTGGCTCACTGACTGGCCCTCCGCATGCCAACCGTCCCGCCTTCCGCGTCGATCTTGAGTCAATCATCCTCCAGGCGGAAGCATAGGCTCACCACACGTCCCAGGAGGTTCCGCCGTGACGACCACTCCCCAGGCGGTCCGCAGGGCATCCCCGCGCGCCCGTCGAACGGTCACCCCGCCCGACCCGGCCCGCTCGTTGCTGCCGGACGCCGAGCCGGTCCGCCTGCTCGCCGAGAACGGCACGCCGCTGCCAGCCCGCGCCGACTACCCCGAACCCGCCGCCGAGGTGCTGCACGAGTTGTACCGCCGGATGGTGCTCGGCCGCCGCTTCGACACCCAGGCGACGGCCCTGACCAAGCAGGGCCGGCTCGCCGTCTACCCGTCCTCGCGGGGCCAGGAGGCGTGCCAGGTCGGCGCGGTCCTCGCGGTCCGCGACACCGACTGGGTCTTCCCCACCTACCGTGAGTCGATGGCGCTGGTTGCCCGGGGCATCGACCCGGTCGAGGTGCTCACCCTGTTGCGCGGCGACTGGCACTGCGGCTACGACCCGACCGAGGTACGCACCGCACCCCAGTGCACCCCCCTCGCGACCCAGTGCGTGCACGCCGCCGGGCTGGCGCACGGCGAGGCCTACCAGGGTCGCGACACCGTTGCGCTGGCCTTCATCGGCGACGGCGCCACCAGCGAGGGTGACTTCCACGAGGGGATCAACTTCGCCGCCGTGTTCAAGGCGCCGGTGGTCTACTTCGTGCAGAACAACCGCTACGCGATCAGCGTCCCGCTGTCGCGGCAGACCGCCGCGCCGTCGCTGGCCTACAAGGGCGTCGGCTACGGCGTACCCAGCGAGCAGGTCGACGGCAACGACCCGGTCGCGGTGCTCGCCGTGCTCACCCGCGCGATCGCCCACGCCCGGTCCGGCAAGGGGCCGTTCCTGGTCGAGGCGCACACCTACCGGATGGAACCGCACACCAACGCCGACGACGCCAGCCGCTACCGCGACGGCGCCGAGGTCGACGCCTGGCGGGACCGGGACCCGATCGCCCGACTGGAGACCTACCTGCGGGCGCGCGGTGTGCTCGACGACGCGGCGGTCGCCGAGATCGCCGAGCAGGCCGAGGCGTACGCGGCGGACCTGCGGACCCGGATGAACGAGCAGCCCACTGTCGATCCGCTGAGCCTCTTCGACCACGTCTACGCCGAGCCCACCCCGCAGCTGATCGAACAGCGTGAGCTGGTCCGCGCCGAGCTGGCCGCCGCCCGCGCCGAGGAGGGTGACGCCTGATGGCCACCACCATGGCGAAGGCGCTCAACACCGCGCTGGCCGACGCGCTCGCCGCCGATGACCGGGTCGTCGTCTTCGGCGAGGACGTCGGCGCGCTCGGCGGCGTCTTCCGGATCACCGACGGCCTGCAGGCCCGCTTCGGCGAGAACCGCTGCTTCGACACCCCCCTCGCCGAGGCCGGCATCGTCGGTTTCGCCGTCGGCCTCGCCATGTCCGGCCTGCGCCCGGTGGTCGAGATGCAGTTCGACGCGTTCGCGTACCCGGCGTTCGAGCAGATCGCCTCGCACGTGGCGAAGTTGCGCAACCGCACCCGGGGCAAGCTCAGCGTGCCGATCGTCATCCGGGTGCCGTACGCGGGCGGGATCGGCGGAGTCGAGCACCACTGCGACTCGTCCGAGGCGTACTACGCGCACACCCCAGGGCTGAAGGTGGTCACCCCGGCCACCGTCGACGACGCGTACTCGCTGCTGCGCGAGGCGATCGACGACCCCGACCCGGTGGTCTTCATGGAGCCCAAGAAGCTCTACTTCGCCAGCGACGAGGCGTCTCTGCCGGCCCGGACCGAGCCGTTCGGGAAGGCCGTCGTGCGCCGCCCCGGACGCGACGCCACCCTGGTGGCGTACGGGCCGGCGGTGCCGGTCGCGCTGGAGGCTGCCGAGGCTGCCCGGGAGGAAGGGTGGGACCTGGAGGTCGTCGACGTGCGCACGATCGTGCCGTTCGACGACGGCACCATCGCCGCCTCGGTCCGGCGTACCGGCCGGTGCGTGGTGGTCCAGGAGGCCCCCGGCTTCGCGGGTGTCGGCGCGGAGATCGCCGCCCGGGTGCAGGAGCGCTGCTTCCACGCGCTGCACGCCCCGGTGCTGCGGGTCGCCGGGCTGGACATCCCGTACCCGGCGCCGATGCTGGAGCACACCCACCTGCCCGGCGTGGACCGGGTGCTCGACGCGGTGGCCCGCCTGCAGTGGGACGACCAGCCGGACGCGCGTTGGGCGGCGGCATGACCACCGTCGAGCGGACGCAGGTCTTCCTCCTGCCGGACCTGGGCGAGGGGCTGAGCGAAGCGGAGATCGTCGAATGGCGGGTCGCCGTGGGGGACGTCGTGACGGTCGACCAGAGCGTGGTCGAGGTGGAGACCGCCAAGGCCGTCGTCGACGTGCCCTGCCCGTACGCCGGCCGGGTGGTCACCCTGCACGGCGCGGCCGGTGAGGTACGCCCGGTCGGCCAGCCGCTGATCACCATCGCGCCGCTGGACGGGGGCGACGAGCCCGCCGGGCACGCCACCTACCGGGAGGAGGAGCGGGCCGGCTCCGGCAACGTGCTGATCGGGTACGGCACCGGCCACGGCAACGCCACCCGCCGTCGGCGGCGGCCCCGGCTGGCCCTCGCCCCGGAACCGGTCGACGCCGGCACCGACGCCGACCCGACGGTTCCCACCGCCCCAGGCGTGGGCAGCGGGGCCGGTGATCCGTCGCGGTCGCCCGCCGCGCTGGTCATCTCGCCGATCGTGCGGCGGCTGGCCCGCGAGCACGGCGTCGACCTCGGCGCCGTGCGGGGCACCGGGCCCGGCGGCGTGATCCGCCGCGCCGACGTGGAGGCCGCGCTGGCCGTGCCCGCCCGGCTCGCCGCCGTGCCGGACCCGCAGGTCGCCTCCGCCCCGGCCGGGGACGGCGACGTGATCGTCCCGCTCACCGGCGTCCGCAAGGTGATCGCCGACAAGCTCTCCCGCAGCCGGCGGGAGATCCCGGAGGTGACCATCTGGGTCGACGTCGACGCCACCGGGCTGCTGGAGACCCGCGCCGCGATCAACGCGGCGACGCCCGACGCGCCGGTGAGCATCCTCGCCCTGCTGGCCCGGATCTGCCTCAGCGGGCTGCGCCGGTTCCCGCAGCTCAACGCCCGGGTCGACACCGAGGCGCAGCGGATCGTCCAGTCCGCCGGGGTGCACCTCGGCATCGCCGCGCAGACCGACCGAGGGCTGCTGGTGCCGGTGCTGCGCGACGCCCAGCGGCTCACCACCGCCGAGCTGGCCGCCGAACTGGCGGCGACCACCGCCGCCGCGCGAGCCGGCAGTCTGCCCCCGGCCCGGCTGACCGGCGGCACCTTCACGCTGAACAACTACGGGGTGTTCGGCGTCGACGGCTCCACGCCGATCATCAACCACCCCGAGGCGGCCCTGCTCGGAGTCGGGCGGATCGTGGACAAGCCGTGGGTGGTCGACGGGCAGCTCGCCGTCCGCAAGGTGACCCAGCTCAGCCTCACCTTCGACCACCGGGTCTGCGACGGCGGGGTGGCCGGCGGCTTCCTGCGGCACGTCGCCGACTGCGTGGAGCGCCCGGCGCTGCTGATCGCCGCCGTCTGACGCGTACCCCCGGCCCCGGCGCTGCCCGTGCGGCGCCGGGGCCGGCGCACGTCCGGGGTTTCCCGACGGTGTGATCGGGCCGAGGTTTCCCGGTGGTGTGATCGGGAAGTCGGCCCCGCCGGAGCGCACCGAACGCGTCGAAGGGGGCCGGGCTGTGGTCGTGGGAAACGAGCTGTTACTGAACTCGATCCGGGTACGACGGCCCGCCTCGGCCGGCGCGCCGCTGTACTGCGACGCGCTGGAGTACGGGCTGACCGGTGACGGCTCGACCAACGACCAGCCGGCGCTGGCCGCCCTGGTGGACCGCCTCGGCGCCGGATACGCCTCGGACGGGCGGGCCCGGGTCATCTACTGCCCGCCGGGCATCTACTCGATCCGGGACGCGGGCACGGTGTGGCGCAGCGGCGTGTCGTTGATCGGGGCCGGCCCGGCGGCGACCCGGTTCATGCTCAGCAACGAGGGCAACCGGGCCGACCCGACCCCGTTGGCGTTCTGGACCACCGTGCAGCACGGCGCCGACCGGGACCGACACATCGCCGACTGCACCTTCGCCGACTTCCAGATCGACGGCTCCGGCGTCGCCATGGCCGAGTACAACTACCTGGCCAAGGGCCTCGGCCTGCAGTACGTGGTGCGGGGCGTCTTCCGCAACCTCTACATCCACCACACCGCCGCCACCGGGCTGGGCTGCGACTTCCTCCAGGACTCCCTGATCGACGGTGTGGTGGTGGTCGGCTGTGGCCGACTGGACAACGGCGAGCAGTGGGGCGGCGCCGGCATCGGCATCGGCATCGGCGGCTGGGGCGCGGTGGAGCGCCTGACCATCGCCAACTGCACCGCCCTGGCCAACGGCACCAACGGCATCTTCCTGGAACTGCAGAAGGACTACTGGACGCCGCCGAGCGGCTACCGCATCGTCGGCTGCCACAGTCAGGGCAACCGATTCGGCATCTCCGACTGGGGCGCCGACGGCCTCATCGTCTCCGCCTGCACGATGACCGGAAACCTGGAGACCGGGTTCGACGTGTCGGCGCAGGGCACCTCGTCAGTGGCCGGCCGCGGCGGTCTGCTCACCGACTGCGTCATCGACGGCAACCTGTGCGACGGGGTCCGCATCGGCAACAGCCCCGGCCCGTACACCATCCGGGGCAACCGGATCAGCGGCAACGGGCGGCACGGCTACCACGCGCACGACCTCGGCCGCGGTTACCGGGGCTCGATCCGGGACGTGGTGATCGAGAGCAACGAGTTCTGGGGCAACGGGCTGGACGCGGTCCGGATCGACCACCAGATGACCGACGCGGTGCTGCTCAACAACCGGATCCGCAACAACGGGCGGCAGTACGGCGAGGGCACCACGGGCGCAGGCGACGCCGTCCGCTACAGCAAACGGTGCCTGGTGGACCGGTCGGCCAACTGGCCGCACGACGGGCACCGGGGCAAGGTCCTGCGGGTCGGAGAGACCGTCGCCATGGTGGCCGCCAACACCGGCGACGAGCTGACCCTCGCCCCGGTCCGTCCGGACGCGTTCACCGCGTGGAGCGGGGACGTGCCACCGCCGGGATCCGCGTACGAACTGGTCGCCGCGCCCCAACTGCGCGCCGGTATCACCATCGACGCGCCGTTCGACTCGGCCACCATCCGGGGCAACCGGATCTGGGACAACCACGACAACGAGCCCCAGACCCAGACGCACGGGCTGTGGATCACCGGACGTGGCAGCTGCGTGGACTGCCGGGTCGAGGACAACGACCTGGCCGGCAACGCCGACGGGGGGATGCGACTGGACACCCCGCCGGTGGGCGGACGGTGGCGCGACAACCACCTGGACAGCGACTGGAGTTGAGTGGCCGGCGCCTGGTCGGCCTGGACGCCCGGCGATAGCTCGGAGCTGAACGAGGTGCGGCGGCGGCCGGAGTGATCCGACCGCCGCCGCTGCCCTGGTTGAGCTGGTCAGCCGGCCAGACCAGCCACCGGGGTCGGGTCCAGCACCACCGTCGCCGAGCCCGACTGCGGGGGTACGCCCGGGTCGGTCGGCGCGTCGGTGTACTCCGCGACGAACACCGCGGTCAGGTTGTCCGCACCACTGTGCCCACCGTCCAGGAAGGTGGGAATGGTCCCGGAGCAACCCGTCGAGGTGGAGAGCGGGTGCCCGTGCTCATCGTGCCCGAGCACGTAGGTGACCTTCACCCGGGAGCAGTCCACCGGCAGGTCGTCGGTGACCTTCACCTCGTACGCCACCGTCTGCCCGAACTGGAACGGCTGCCCGGCCACCGGGGCGACGAACTCGACCAGCGGCGCGGTCGGCCCGACCACCAGCGGCAGGGACGCCGAGGCGGACCGTCCGGTGCGGTCGGTCACCTTCAGCGTCGGCGTGTACGAGCCGTTCTCGGGGAACGTCCAGGTCGCGTTCGGAGCGGTGCTGTCCACTGACCCGTCCGCATTGAAGTCCCACGCGTAGCTCAGCTTGTCACCGTCCGGGTCGGTCGTGCCGGCGCTGGAGAACGCGACGGTCAGCGGGGCCTGCCCCACTGTCGGGTCGGCGCTGATCTTCGGGATCGGCGTCCGGTTGCCCCGGACGAAGTCGATCCGGGACAACTGCGCGTCCGGGTTCTCGGCGAAGTAGCCGTCGCCGTACTCCAGCACGTAGAGCGCGCCGTCCGGGCCGAACTCCATGTCCATCGGGTTGTCCACCACCAGCGACGGCACCACCGGGCGGATGTCCTTCACATCGCCGTCGGAGTCGAGGCGGAACTCCTTGATGTAGTCGCGGGTCCACTCGTAGAACAGCGGCACCCCGTCGTAGTAGGCCGGCCAGCGGGTACGCGACGTGCTGGTGCCGTCGTAGTCGTACGCCGGGCCACCCATCGGGCCGATGCCGCCGGTGCCCAGCTGCGGGAACTCACCCGAGGCCGCGGAGGCGTACCAGACCTGCGGCTGCTCGACCGGCGGCAGTTGCCGCTTGCCCGTGTTGTGCGGCGAGTCGTTGACCGGGCGCGCGCAGTTGAACTTCTTGCCGGACTGGCCGGTGGCGAAGTCGTAGTCGCGGTAGGCGATCGTCGGCGTCACACAGTACGGCCAGCCGTAGTTCGCCGGCTTGTCGACGAGCATCCACCGGCCGTGCCCGGCCGGCCCGCGCTCCGGGTTCGAGTTGGAGGCGTCCGGGGAGTAGTCGCCCAGGTACACGTTGTCGGTGCGTCGGTCGACGGCGAACCGGAACGCGTTGCGCAGCCCCATCGCGTAGATCTCCGGGCGGGTCTTCGCCGTGCCGGGCTTGAACAGGTTGCCGGCCGGCACCGTGTAACCGCCACCGGCCTTCGGCTTGATGCGCAGCAGCTTGCCGCGCAGGTCGTTGGTGTTGGCCGAGCTGCGCTGGGCGTCGTACGCCGGGTTGCGGTCGGCCCGCTCGTCGATGGGGATGTACCCGTCGGAGGCGAACGGGTTGGTGTCGTCACCTGTCGACAGGTACAGGTTTCCCTTGCTGTCGAAGTCGATCTGACCGCCGACGTGGCAGCAGATGCCCCGGTCGGTCGGCACGTCGATGATCTGCTGCTCGCTGGCGAGATTCAGCCGCATGCCGTCCAGCTTGAACCGGGACAACCGCAGTGCGCCCTTGAACCGCTGCCAATCCGCCGCGGTGCCGGTCTCCGGCGCGTCACCCTCGTTGACGTCGGGGGTCGCCGGGTCGTCCACCGGCGTGTCCATCGGCGGCGAGTAGTAGAGGTACACCCACTTGTTCTGGGCGAAGTTCGGGTCGATGGCGACCCCCTGCAAGCCTTCTTCGTCGTGCTCGTACACCGGGATGTCGGCGGCGAGGGTGTTCAGCCCGGTGCGCGGGTCGTGGATGCGGACCTCACCGGTGCGGGAGGTGTGCAGCACCCGCAGGTCGGGCAGAACGGCGAGGCTCATCGGCTCGCCCGGGAAGTCGTTCAGTGTCACTTTCTGGAAGCTGCTGTCCGGCGGCGCGGCCGGCGCCGCGGCCGCCGCCGACGGTGGTACGGCCAGGCCGGCCGTCACCAGCAGCAGGGCGGACGCGAGTGCGGTCCTGTTCATCAGGTGTGTCCCCCGAGGTGATTTCAGTACCGAAGTGAGGCGAGATAGTCGAAGCCGACGCGGGCGGTGTCCAGGGCGTCGGCGGGGGAGCGCGGCGCGGTGCCCGCGTCGTCACGCTCCACGATGTACTCCTCGATGCCGGCCTCCCGCTCGTGGGCGAAGATCCGGCCGAAGTCGATGACGCCGTCGCCGAGGTCGGCGAAGCCAGCCTCGACGTCGAGGTCCTTGACGTGCACCTGGCGGATCCGGCCACGGTTGGCCTTGATCACGTCGACCGGGTCGTGGGCGCCCCGCCAGGTCCAGTAGAGGTCCAGCTCGAAGTGGACGAGCCGGGGATCGGTCTGCGAGCTGAGGATGTCGAACCCGGTCGAGCCGCCGGTCAGCGGCACGAACTCGAGTTGGTGGTTGTGGTAGCCGAAGTCGAGCCCCGCGCGTTCGGCGAGCCGACCGGCGCGGTTCAGGTCCCGGGCCAGGGCCCGGTAGACGGCAGGGTCCCGGATCGGCTGACCGCTCGCGTCCCGACCGAAGTACGGGTGGACGATCTTCTTGCAGCCCACCACGTTGGCGTCGGCGAGGGCCTGCTCCCAGGTGGCGGCGTCGAACGGCTGCGGGATGCCGACGTGCCCGGAGGTGGAACGTAGCCCGGCCTGGTCGAGCGCGGCCCGGAACTGTGCGGCGGTGCGTCCGACGAAACCGGCGTGCTCCACTCGCCGGTAGCCGATTCGGCGCAGCGCGTCCAGGGTGCCGGGCAGGTCGACGGCGAGTTGATCACGCAGGGTGTAGAGCTGAATGCTGATCCGGTCCACCGGCACCCGGCGGCGGCCCTGGGCGTGGCCGCCGGATGCGCCGGGTGCGGCAGGTGCGGCGGTGGCCGGGCCGGCGAGCAGACCGGCGGCGCCGACGGCGGCCGCGGAGACGGTCGCGGCGCGCAGCACTCCACGTCGGCTGACCGGCTCGGATGCCGGTGTCGGCCCCGGTCGGTTGAGTTGTTGATCCATGGTGGTGGTCCCTTCCTGACGGCTGGCACGCCGTCGGCGGCGGTCGACCTGACTGCCGTCTGCCGGGCGCGCCGAACCGCCGGAGGCGGGCTTCGGCTGGACGGTGAGGGACGGCGCGCGAGTGCGGCCCGGACCCATCGGGAGCGGAACGCGGCGACCCGGCAGAGGTGGCGGCAAGTGATCGACGAATGGGCAACCCTCTATCTCGATCGTGACCTTACCCTTGCCTCCGGACGAAGGCAAAGCTTTGTCGCGTTCGGCAGAAGCTTCGCTTCAGTTGACAAAAGTCCTCCCACGACGTGCGCCACCGGGCGTGACCTTCTACGCCCCGCGCGCCCATCGCGCCCTGCTTGGCCGCACCTCGCACGGCCCCGACCCCCGGTCCTCCGGCCGTGGCCCCCCGTCCTCGGCCCCTCAGGTGCCGGCACCGGCGCGGCATCCGGACAGTCGAGGTCGGGTCGCTCAAGCGGAGCAAAACGCATGACACGGGTCGGTTGAACCCCTGTTCTGCCAACTGGAACATTGTTGGAAAATGCGCCGGTAAATGCGCCGCCGATTCTTGCCAAATGCCGAGAATGACCCCCTCAAGCGGGAAAGAATGTGACGGAGGGAAGTCGAAACGGGGGGAATGAAACATGACGTCTAGGCGGCGATTGACGCTGTTGGCGGTAACCATCGCAGCCGCACCACTCGTCCTGGGTGCGTGCACCGCCGAGCGGGAGTCGGCGACCGGCTCGGACAAGTTGCACGCCGCTCCGCCGGAACTCGCGGTGACACCGGGGGACAAGGCGCGGGACGTCCCGGTCAGCGCCGAGGTGGGCACCGTGGTCAAGGGCGGGCGGGTCACCGGCGTACGCCTCACCGACGACAAGGGCAAGCAGGTCAACGCCGAGCCACGCGAGGACGGCTCCGGCTGGGTGCCGAGCGCTCCGCTGCAACCACGGCGGACCTACACCGCCGAGGTGACCGCGACCGCTGACTCCGGTGCCACCACCACCCGCACCACCACGTTCACGACGATGGCCAAATCGACCAAACCGCAGATCACCAGCACCCTCTATTTCGTCGGCAATCGGACGTACGGCACCGCGATGCCGGTAACGGTGGCGTTCGACCCGGGAATTCCGAAAGAGGCCAGAGCGGATGTGCAGCGGCGGTTGTTCGTAAAGACCAATCCGCCGCAGCCGGGCGCGTGGTCGTGGCTTGAGGATGGAAGTCAGGTCTATTACCGGGCGCCCGATTTCTGGAAACCGGGGACCACGATCAGCGTCCGGGCCGGTCTGGAGGGTCTGCCGATCGGTAAGGACAAGGTTGGCGACGCTGAGCGGACCGCAACCTCCAAGATCGGACGACAGGTCTCGCTGGAGATCGACAACGCCACCAAGCAGATGACCGTGCTGCGCGACGGCAAGCAGATCCGCCGGATCCCGGTGAGCTTGGGCAAGCCGAGCACGCCCAGTTCCAGCGGCAAGATGGTGATCATGGAGAAGCACGAGCGGGTCACCTTCGACACCCGGGGTGAGCCGGACGGGGGCTACGTGGTCGACGTCGACGACGCCCAGCGCTACACCTGGGGCGGCGAGTTCATCCACTCCGCCCCCTGGTCGGAGGGGGACCAGGGCAACACCAACGTCTCGCACGGCTGCGCGAACGTCTCCGCCACGGCCGCCGACTGGTTGATGGGGGTCACGCAGGTCGGTGATCTCATCACCGTCAAGGGCACCGAGGTCGAGTTGCAGCCGGGCAACGGCTGGACCGCCTGGAACGTGAGCTGGGACGAGTTCGTCCGGGGCAGCGCCCTACCGGTGCCGCCGGGCCTCAAGCCCGCGCCGGTCGCCCCGGCGCACCCGGGCGCGGTGGCCGGCGGATCGCCCGCACCGGCACCCTCGGTCAGCGGCCGCTGAGTCACCGACCGCGGCCCGACGGGGCCGGACCGCCACGACGGCGGGCCGGCCCCGTCGGGCCATCACCCCAGGGGTACGCGGGCCACCCCGGACCCGGTCAGGCTGCCCAGCCAGAGCTGGTCGCCGTGCTGGCGTACCCCGGTGATCATCGAGTAGTGCCCGTTCGGGCCGTGCAGCGTGCGGCGGACCGCGCCCGCGCCGTCGACCAGCGCGACCAGCCCGTAGCGGCGTGGCTGCGGCTGCATGGCGTCGGGCAGCAGAGCGGCGATCTGACGCAGCCGCGGATGGGGCAGCAGCCGCTCGGCGATCGGCACCCGAGGGCTGGGCAGCGCGATCCAGTACGTCCCGTCACCCACCGAGGCGAGATTGTCCGGGTACGCGGGCAGGTCGGCGAGGACCCGCACACCGCCGCTCAGCTCGACGCGCAGCAGGCGGTGGGTGCTGGTCTCCACGAGCATCAGCGCCGACTCGTCCGGGGTCAGCGCGATCCCGTTGGGGAAGTACAGCCCGTCGGTCACCACCTCGGTGCGACCGCTGCCCGGATGGTGGGCCAGCACCCGACCGTTGGGGCGGTGCTCCAGCAGGTCCCGCTTCCAGTGTGAGACCGGAAACCGATCGGAGCTGTCGGTGAAGTAGATGGTGCCGTCACGGCCCACCGTCGCGTTGTTGGCCAGGTGCACCGGGGGCGCCGTTCCGGTCAGTTCGCGTACCGCGCCGTCCGGCGTGACCCGCAGCAACCCGCGGTACGCGTCGCAGACCACCAGAGCCTCACCGGACGGGTCCAGCTCGATGCCGAGCGGACGGCCACCGGTGTCGGCCAGCAGGTGGGGCCGGGTGCCGGCCGGAGCGTCGACCGGCCACCACCAGAGCCGACCGTCCTCGTCGCCACTGATCACCCGCCCGGAGCCGTCGACCAGCACGTCCTCGGGGCCGACGGCGCCCGCCGGGAGGGGGAGCAACTCGGCCTGGTCGAGCCGGCGGTCGGTGGGGGCCCACGCCCCGGCCAGCGCCGGAGGGCTGGTCGCCGGCTCGCGGACGGGACGGATCAGCCGGGGCGGCCGGGGCCGGGGGATCAGCATCGACCTATTCTCCACCCGAGTGCCGGCCGACTCCCCGACTCCGCGCCCGCGCGGCGCGCCGCGCGGGGCCCCTGACTCCACCCCGAGAGGGAGGTGGGGTACCTCGGGGTATGCCCCTGGGCGTACCCGGAATCACTCCCTGGAGGGGCGAAAGTGTCGGTGGTGACGGCTAGATTTCTTGGCATGGAAGAGCACAGCGACCGGCTCGACGTGCAGGTCAGCGTGGGTGACCAACTGGTCCTCATGCGGGTGGCCGGCGAGGTCGACATCGCCACGGTGGCCGCGTTCCGGTCCGCGCTGTGGTCCGCGCCGGCCCGCCCGGTGCTTCAACTGGACATGTCCGAGCTGCGGCTGCTCTCCGCGGCTGGCGTTCGCACGCTGCTCGCCGCGCATCTGCGTGTTCGGGCCTGCGGCGGCGAGTTGGTCCTGGTCGACCCGAGCCCGGTGGTGGCGCGGGTGCTGCGCGTCAGCGGGCTGCACCGTGTGATGACGATTCTGGAGCCGGCCACGGCGATCGCGGCGGCGCGTCGCCCGGTGGTCGCGCCCACCGACCTGCAACTGGCCGCCTGACTTGGTCGACGAGTAAGGCCCCGGGCGGGGCGCGGGGCCGCCGGCGTGGGCCGGCGACCCCAGACGTTCGGTCAGCGCACGCCGAGCAGGTCGACGACGAAGATCAGCGTCTCGCCCGGCTTGATGACGCCGGCGGCGCCCCGGTCGCCGTACCCCAGGTGCGGCGGGATGGTCAGCCGGCGGCGACCGCCGACCCGCATGCCGGCGACGCCCTGGTCCCAGCCGGCGATGACCTGACCGCCGCCGAGCGGGAAGTCGAACGCCTCGCCCCGGTTCCACGACGAGTCGAACTCGCCGCCGGTCGAGTGCGACACGCCGACGTAGTGCACGCTGACCAGCTGGCCCGGCTCGGCCTGCGGGCCGTCGCCCACGGTGATGTCCTCGATCACGAGGTCGGCCGGCGGTGCACCCTCGATCGGACCAACCTCCGGCTTACCCGATTGGGCGCCTGCTGCCTGGTTCATGCGGGGATCTCCTGCCGTGTTGGGTGATGTGTCCGGTCACCGTCGATCCTGCCGGATCACCCCGCACCGATGTGCGGCGGACCCGCCACCTGCCCCGCAACCCGTCCACCGATCGGGCGTCGGTGATCCCGGGTGACGGTGCGGATTCGGGTCGTGGGTCACCACGCCGCGGCGGGCGTCACCGGTGCTGGTGACGCCCGCCGAGGGGTGGTGCGGTGGTTCACCGGAGCCAGGGCATCCGCCGCACGATCGGCAGTGCCGCCCACACCCGGCCGAGCCCCACGGTGTCGCCGGCGTTGACCAGGGCCAGGACCGCCAGCACCGCGGCGTAGATCAGGTGGTCGTCCATGAAGGGGTTGTTCTCCGGAGGCAGCACGGCGGTCCACATCAGGACCAGCAGCAGCCCGCCGGCCACGGCGGCGACCCGCATACCGATGCCGAGCAGCAGGGCGACACCGATCCCGGCCAAGCCGACCATGAAGAGCCAGTCCGCCCAGGCGGCACCGGCGATCCCGGTGTAGAGATCCTTGAACGGCCCCGTCACGCCGAAGGTCAGGAAGCCCTTGGTCGGGCTGCCCCCGTTGATCCAGGCGTTCTTCTGTTCGGTGGCCATCCCGAAGCCGAACATCTTGTCGACGAAGGCCCAGAGGAAGATCCAGCCGAGTGCCAGCCGGGTGCCGGCCAGGAGGTACCGGACGGCCCGGTCGTGAACGGTGCCGGCCTTCGGAGCGGTGTTCTCGTTGGTGACCCGGTCGATCGTCGCGGTCATGGTCTCCACGTCCCTTCTCAGCTTCGCACCGCGCTTCCCGGTGGCATCTCCAGTGGACGCCCACGGCGCTCCCGGTGGCAGGGCCGACAGACCGCAACGACCCGGGACGTTCGACCCCCTCGGGTCCCGTCCGGCGACCCTGACGACCGCCGGCGCCCGGCCGTGGCGTCCGAGATGGACGCCGCCGGTTCGTCGGACCGCCCGCTGCCGGGTCGGGTGTTCACCTAGGCTCGGAGAGGGCCGGCCGGCCTGGTAACGGGCGGTGGTCGATGCGGAGGGCGTCGGTGGCTGAGGCGACGGTCGCGGTCCCGCTCTGGGCCTGGGCGGTGGTCGGCGCGGTGATCGCGGTGATGCTGGCCGTGGATGTGCTCCTGCACCGGGACAACCACGTCATCGAGCTCCGCGAGGCGCTGCTGTGGAGCGCCGTCTGGATCGGCGCGGGCCTGCTGTTCGGGTTTGTCGTCTGGTGGGGCCTCGGCGGTGACCCGGCCATCGCGTACTTCTCCGGCTACCTGCTGGAGAAGGCGCTCTCGGTGGACAACGTGTTCGTCTTCGCGCTGCTCTTCGGCTACTTCCAGGTGCCGCCGGGTTACCAGCACAAGGTGCTGTTCTGGGGTGTCGTGGGCGCGCTCGTCTTCCGGCTGCTGTTCATCTTCGCCGGTGCCGAGCTGCTGGACCGGCTCACCTGGGCCGGGTTCGTGCTGGGCGCGTTCCTGATCTGGACCGGTTGGCGGCTGGCCGTACGCGGCAAGCCCGACGTCGACCCGGAACGCAACGTCGTGGTCCGGCTGTTCCGCCGGTTGGTGCCCACCGACGCCCACTACCACGGCGGCCGGTTCACCGCCCGGGTGGCCGATCGGCGGGTGGCGACGCTGCTGCTGGTGGCACTCGTCGCCATCGAGGCCACCGACGTGGTCTTCGCCATCGACTCGGTGGCGGCGATCCTCGCCATCACCACCAACACCTTCCTGGTCTGGACGGCCACCGCGTTCGCCGTCCTGGGGCTGCGCAGCCTCTACTTCTGCCTCGCCGGGCTCCTGCGACACTTCGGCTACCTGCGGTACGGGCTCGCGCTGCTGCTGGCCTTCGCCGGGCTGAAACTGATCCTCGCCGAGACGCCGGTGGGCAAGCTGCCGGTCTGGTTGACCCTCGCCGTGGTGGTGCTGACCCTGGCGGTCTCCATCGGCGCCAGCACCCTGGCCGCCCGCCGCCCCACCGACGGCTGAGCCGCCGGCACCGATCATGCCGCTCGGGCCGGCGGCGGGTCAGGGATGGCCGGGCTCGATGCGGGCGGTCACGTCGAGGTGCGCGGGTTGGCAGTGGGCCGTCGCCGCGAACCGGCGGACCGCGGCGTGCACGTGCTCGCGTACGCCGGCGGCCGGCGCGTCCGCGGTGAGGTCCACGCGGATCCACACGTCGGGGTGCGGTGGCGCGCCGGTGAGCACCACCCGGGCCCGGCGTACCCCGGGGTTGCCGGTCAGGTCGCGTACCAGCGCGTCGGTGAGAACGTCGGCGGCCAGCCGGGTGCGGCCCGGCCGGCGTCCGGGGTGGCTCAGGGTGCCGCGCAGCGTGCCGCCGGGGCCCCGCAGCTCCCGGGCCAACAGGCGCTGCCCGGTCAGGGCGACCAGTGCCCCGACGGCGGCTGCGCTCAGGGTGCTCCATGGCGCGGCCATCCGCCACCTGTCGACCAGATCGGCGCTGAGCAGCACCGCCGCCGAGTCGACGCCGGGTAGCGTGCCGAGGCTGGCCGCCAGCGCCACCGCGCCGCCCGCCACCAGCAGCAGCGCGATGATGGTCCACAGCAGTCGGTGCCCGGCGTTGGTCACGCCGTCCGCCGACGGGGCAGCAACCGGACGTCGACCCGGGCGGGGCGGGGCGCGGTGAGCCGGTGCAACTCCTGGTGCACGGCGAACTCGATCTCCGCCCGGGCTGCCGGGTCGCCGGTCGCGCGGACCCGGGGACGCCACTGGCCGTCGTGCCGTCGGAGCCGGGCGCGGGCGCGGCGGACGCCCGGCACCGCGCTGGCGGCGTCAGTGAGCCGGCGTTCCACACAGCGCCGGTGCAGGTACCAGCCGTCGCGCTCGTCGGCGCTCACGCGGACCGGCGTCCAGCGGCGCACCTGGGCGACGAGGATGGCCAGGCCCAACAGGAGCGTCCCGCCGGCCACGGCCCGGACCGTGGGTTCGCGCCACCGGGTGCCGCTCAGCGTGTCGAGCCAGCTGGCGGTGTCGAGCAGCGGCGGGCGGTTCAGGCTGAGCAGCACGGCCTGGACGGCGACCGCCACGCCGCCGATCAGCAGGGCGCCGGCCAGCAGCACCGAGGCGACCCGGTTGGCGGTGCGCATCTCAGCCGTCCTCCGGTGCGGCGGCGCCGGCTCCGGAGGAGTCGACGCCGGGGACGAGCAGGTCGTCCACGGTGACGGTCACCACCGCCACGGTGAGCCCGGTCTGGGCGGCCACCCGATCGGCGACCACCGTCCGGACCGTTTCGGCGATCGTCGGCACGCTGTGCCCGTACCAGGTGATCAGGTGCAGGTCGAGTCCGACGGACCGGTCATCCAGGCGGACCGCCGCCGGGCGGACGACGGACACACCCGGCACGAGGCTGGCCGCCTGCGCCGCGATCCGGGCGACGTCGGCGGCGTCGCCCGGGGGGCGCTCCGAACCGGTCGTCCCGCCGGCCAGTCCGCTGGCGGGGTTCGGCCCCGGGGACGGACGGGTGGTCATCGGCGTCGCCGAGCGTCGGCGCGGCGGTCGCCGAGACCGGTCACCGCGAGGTCGCCGTCGAGCACCCGGACGACCAGCCAGCCGAGTAGGCCGGCGAGCACGGCGAGGGCGGTCACGCCGGCGCCGACGAGCGCCCAGACCGCCACGGCGAGGAACCCGGCGAGGAAGCCGAACTGCTGTCGCGACATGCTCACCTCCGGGCCGGTCCGGTACCGGCGGTCGCTGGATACACCCGGCGGCCATCCCTGGAACGTCGACGCTGCTGTGATCCCGGTCACATCGGAAGTCGGTGGCCCATGATCGACCACCTAGACTCGGCCCGGCTCGACCGACCGGCGAATGGATCAGGCAGATGACGAGCATCGGGAGCGACGACCGCGGCTGGCTGCGGGCGATGCCCGCCGAGGCGCAGCACGACGCCCTGCTCAGCCGCGCCGGCCACTGGGTCCTGCCGGCACGCCGGCTCAGTGATCTGGTCCAGGGCCGCCCACCCGGTGTCACCGGCAGCCAGTGGACCTCGGCGAGCCGCGCCAGCTTCGACTTCGTCGTCTACGCCGCCGAGACCGGCCGTCCGGTCGTCGCCGTGGAGATCGGCCCGGTGCCGTCGGCCGCCTCGGCGGAGCAGCGCGTGGAGCGACTCAAGGACGCGGTGAGCGCCGCCGCCGGCCTGCCCGTGCTGCGGATCGGTTCGCCGACGTTGCGGGCCGCCGAGCACGGCCGCCGCCTGGTCGAGTACGTGATCGACGCGCGCGCCTACGCCGCGGGCGGCGCCGGGCCCACCGCCGCCGGCCCCGAACCGGCGCCGGTGGGCTTCCGGGACATCCTGGGCCGACTGCCGGACGGGCGTACCGGACCGGTCAACGACCTCGGCGCGCTGACCCGCGCGGCGGCGGTCGAGGCGTACGTGGCCGGGCAGGTGGCCGACCCGATCGTGCGAGGGCTGCACGTCCGCTGGGTGGACGGGCCGGCACAGGGGTGGAGTTGGGTGCAGGTACGCCCCGACGCGTGCCTCGTCGAGCGGGTCTCGGTGACCGAACACCGCTTCTCCTGCGGTATCGACGCGGCCCGGCTGGCCGAGGATCTCGCCGCCGTCGCCGTGGGGGAGCGACTGCGGGAGAACGCGGTCGCGGACCTGCTGCCGCGCGCCGACTGGACGGCGCAGATCGCCGCGCTGAGCGAGCGCCGCCACGAACTGGTCGGCGGGTTCGCCTTCGACCACCTCTGCGCCGACTGACCGGCGCCGTTTCGCCTGCTGATCCCCGCTCCGCGCCGGCTCCGTGTCCGGTCGCGGCAATTTCCTGTGCGTCAGTTGAACCTTCCCGGCCGGCGCCCCGTACTCCTGCGCGAATGAACAGGATCTCCCCATCCGCGTCCACCGGGCGCGGGAGACGGTGCGGAAAGGGCATCGTCGGCCATCGACGCATTACCGGGTAGGTCACGGTGGGTCCCTGCCGCGGCCGTGCCACCTCACATCCGTCGGTCCGCCGAGGGCAGAAATCCACTACCGGATCGAGAAGGAGAGCAATTCGATGCGCAGGTCCACTCGGGCGCGCCGGCCTTCCGGCAACGCGCGGAGCAAGCGTCTGCTGGCAGTTGTCGGCACGCTCGCGGTCTTCGGCGGAGTTGTCGCCGTGACTCAGATTTCGTCGGCCCAGGACCGGCGGACAAATAAGCCACGTCCGGCTGCGGGGCAGTGCGTGGAGCCGAGCCCGGGCGCGACCGCGCCGAGTGGCGGCTCGACCAGCCGAACCTGGCAGAACGGTCGATGGGTGCGTAATCACTGGGGTGACGGACAACAGTCGGTCCCCGAGTGCGAGGACGGCAAGGACGGCACGGTGGGCACCGGCACGGCCATCGCCTGCCCGGATGTGGCGGCCAAACTGCCGCAGGTGCCGGACCGGGCGCGGGCCGAGGTGGACCGCAACCTCGCCCAGTTGCAGACCCAGATCGCCGAGGCGGACCGCCGACTGGCTGCCGAGGGCAACAAGGGTGAGGCGTTCATCCGCAACGCGATCCTCCAGCCGCTGGCCGGCAAGCGCCGCGCCGTGCTGGACCGGATCACCACCGCCATCGACCGGGTCGGACCCCGGCCGCAGGGCCTCGCCCAGCTCGCCGAGTGCCAGGTGCAGCCCACCGGCAACAACGGCGGCGGCAGCACGCCCACCACCACCCCCGGTGGCGGCAACAACGGTGGCGGCAACAACGGCGGTGGCGGCAACAACGGTGGCGGCACCGAGCCCGGCGCCGGGCTCGGCGTGCTCGCCAACGACTGCGACGAGAGCCAGCTCCAGCCGCACGACGGTTTCCAGACCGGCAACCGTTGCGTGAGCACCGAGTTCGGTGAGGTCGGCGCGGCGGCCAACAACCCGTCGCTGCTGATCACCCAGTTCCCCGATCAGGTCGGTCAGAACCAGCCCTTCACCCTGCGGGTCAGCACCCGCAACCTGGTCCGGGACCGCTTCCTGGCCGCCGGTCAGGGTGGCTACTACGTGGAGAGCTCGCTGCTCAACGACCAGGGCCTGGTCCGTGGTCACTTCCACACCGCCTGCCGGATGCTGGACAGCCTGACCGCTCCGCCGGAGCCGCAGGAGGTGCCCGCGTTCTTCGTCGCGACGGAGGACGGCCGCGGTGGCGCCCAGGCCGACGAGGTGACCATCCAGGTTCCGGGCCTGCCGGAGTCGGGTACCGCCCAGTGCTCTGTCTGGGCCGGTGACGGCTCGCACCGCCTGCCGATGATGGAGCGGGCCAACCAGACCCCCGCCTTCGACTCGGTGCGCATCGACGTCAACTGAGCTGACGTGGTAGCGGGGGGCGGCCCCCCCCCGGGGGTCGGCCCCCCGGGCGCC